>JAGLOH010000028.1 GCA_023139025.1 Candidatus Heimdallarchaeota archaeon
ATCTTCATCATTCTTAAGCATTATTAAACACTTATATTAATTCTGAATTATAACTTTAGTAATGTTAGTTCTAATTGTCTATTAGAAAGAAACTCACAACCATCCTTAGTTACTATAACATTCTCTTCAACGCTACAGTAACCATGATTTTCAACATAAACATGTAGTTCCAAAGTAAATGCTTGTCCTTTCTCAATCTTGTACATTACAGATTTTCCGTATTTCTCCCATCTTGGACCCAAAAGACATCCTCCATCGTGAACATTCCGACCTATTTGATGTCCAAGTGCGTGCATGAATTCTTGGTATCCTGCATCAGTAACCACCTTACGTGCAACATTATCAACTTCCCAGCCTTGGACACCTGACTTTAGTTTTTCTGCTCCAGCATTAATTGCTTTGATAACTGTTTCAAAAGCTCTTCTGACTTCTGTTGGAGGTATATCTTCACCATCCTGTAATACGTAATTCATTCTTTGTAGGTCTGATGCATATCCCTCAAAAAAGACGCCGTAATCAACATTAATTAAATCCCCTTTCTTGATTTTGATGTCAGGGGATGCTTTTCCATGTCCTATTGATGTAGATGGACCAACGTGGACTAAAGGTGGGTAAGAAACAGTTAGATTATTTTCCTTAGTAAATTCTAAGAGCATTTCTTCTATTTCTTCTTCAGATATACCAATTTTTGCAGTCTCACTAACTTTTTTGTGCCCTAGTTCACTAAAATCAACAGCTTTTCTTATGTTTTCTAGTTCTAGTTCTGTTTTTCTCCCCCTTAAAGCAGCAAGAAGATCCTCTGAGGAAATGAGTTTGTTAATATATTCTGTATCTTCTAGCATTTTGTTTAATCTAAGCCACATACCATGTGTTAATCCATCTGCAGCAATATTATCAAAAGAATAATTAATGGCGATATTTTTTGGCTTAAATTCGTTTAGAACTGTAAGAAGGTCTTCTTTTATGCTCTGATCATAGCTTATGACTTTATCATAAATTCCGGATGCTTCTATATTCTGTGCATCATATCTTCCACAAATGACAATTTTTTGACCACTTTTACTAATAATAATAGCTGATTGCCAAGTTAACCAAGTATCTTCCAAAAGAAAATACAAGCTTGGGTCATGAATTTCTGATGTTTTTCTAACATAAATCAACCACAAATCTATGTCTAATTCGCTTAAAATCTTGACAGCTTGATCTGTTTTTTGCTTAACTATACTCATCAAAATGCTGTTTCTTTTCCCTCTTTATTTATTTTTTTACTGCATCTAGGATTGCATCACATTAAGAATTCAAAAACACTCTATTTTATGTTAGAAAAAAATTACCCCCATAAGAGAAAATTAAAGAAGGCTTAAATACATAATATTTTGTTAAATAATATCATAATTTATTATGTGTGAGGTTGTCCATGTCTAGGGAAGCAGTCGATAATTTTGAAGAGGATGGAGATGTCAATTCTGTTAAAGTAGCATCAAAGATAAATATTTCAGAACGACAAAGACAAACTCTCATAGAAGTTGTTGATGATATTGCGGGAGAAGAGGTAAGAAAAGTTACTTTAGTTCTACTAAATGCAGATCAAGAAACTACAGATGAAGAGATTTCTGAAAAACTTGATATGCGTCTAAACCAGGTGAGAAAATCTCTCTATAAATTGTACGATCTCCAACTTGCAACTTTTAGAAGGATTAGAGATAAGTCCACTGGGTGGTTTGTTTACTTCTGGACTTTGCATCCTGAAAGGATTGACGTGTTTGTTGATAGAAAACAGCATGAAGTTATGGAGAAACTACAAGAAAGATTGACTTACGAAGAAGAGAATATGTTTTTTACATGTAATAATCCTGAATGCCCTAGAGTTACTTTTCAAGAAGCAATGGATAACAATTTTGAGTGTGAGCATTGTGCAGGAAGATTAGAATCTTTTGATAATGAGCAGCTAAAACAAGTATTAGGGGAAAAGATTACCGAAATGAAAGAGATAAGAGACAAAACTAGAAAGATAATGAATGGAGAAAAATAATACATTCAATTCATTTTAGCTGAATCTCGACTGAATTGAATCACTTTCTAATTCTTTTATAGCATCTTTAGCAATCCATTTTGCACTTTTAGAATCTTTCTTCTGAATCTCCTTTGCTAATTCAATAGCTTTTTTGTTTAGATTTAAGTTTCTCTTTCCAATTTGTCTCAAAGCCCAATTTACAGCCTTTTTTACATTATTTCTGTCATCAATTGATTCCTTTTCAATAAAAGGAAAGAATTGTAGCAGTTTTTTATCATCTGCTTCTTTATCTTTCCAGGCAATAACAGCGATCAATGCAAATGCTGCTCTTTTTACAAATTCTTCGTTTCTACTACTCCACTCAGTGGCTTTTATGTATGCATAATCCGTCAAATAGAAAAGATTCATACAAGTCTGATCAACAATTTCCCAATATGCGAAATACGGAGAAGAAACCCATTCTTCCATTTGAGTTTGTGTTACTTGTGAAGGATTATCAATCATAGCACCCAGAATCATAGTTTCTCTATACCCAAAATCCCATAATTGTTGAGCAAGCTTGTGGTTCTTTTTAATTTTCTCTGCCATTTTACGTAGAATTGGTATTCTTACTCCAAAAACCTTATCCGGATTTATACCAAACCTTATCATTCCTTCTACATTGGCTGGATTACTTTGAGATTTTAATTCATTCAATATCTCTTCAAGATTCATCATAATCTAATACTAAATTAGTTTTGAGAATATAAATTTGTAATCCACATTTTTTTGAATAATCAATAAAGTTTATTTGATGCTATCTTCATTTTAACAAGAATAAAAGGTGCTTTCATTATGATTCCTGATTTAAAAAGAGCAAAAGACGAGGTTAAGAAAGCTGATTTAGATGATCTAGTAATTAAACTGGATCATGTTGCTTATCGAGTTAAAATGGGACAAAGAGAAAAAGCAATGAAAGAAATTGCAGACTTAGTCCCCTATAAGGAGTACAAAACTTTCAAAGTTATTTCAATGAAGGCTACAACAAGCACACTTAAGCTTCATGATACGTTACCTGTAATAGTTGTAAGTGAAGGTTTAGCTGAAGATTCTATAGTTGAAAACTATGTAAAGAAATATGGGGGAAGAATACACCATTTTGCATATTTAGTACGTGACATAGAAAAAGTAGTAGAAATTCAAAAAAGCCAAGGGGTAAAATTCACTACAGAGAATATAATTGGGAGCGAAGAAGAGGGAATTAAACAAATATTCACATTACCTACCGAAACAGCTAATCATATCATTGAATATATCCAGCGTTTTGGTGATTTTGATGGCTTCTTCACACCTTCAAACATAGGTGCTTTGATGAAATCAACTGAAAAATTAGGGGAAGCATGAAGATATCGAGAAAAATTTATTTATTGTTATTCTTTAAGCAGAATGAGAAATATGAAAAAGCTACAAGAAAGTCCAAACTCAGCTCTTTATCCTAACCCAGTAATGCTAGTATCGGCCAAGCATAACAAAAAAGAATCTATAATCACTTTATCTTGGGGAGGAACAAACAGTTCTAATCCTCCTTATGTTTCTATAGCAATTAGAAAAGTAAGATTTTCTTATAATCTAATAAAGAATTCTAAGGAATTTGTAATTAATATTCCTACATCAGAAATGCTTACTCAGGTGGAATTCTGTGGAACCGAATCTGGTAGAGACCTCAATAAGTGGAAGGAATGCAATTTCACCAAAGGTAATAGTATTGAAATTAAAACCCCTTACATAGTTGAATGTCCAGTGAGTATGGAATGTAAACTACATCAAGTTATTGACCTTGGTACTCATGATTTGTTCATAGGAGAAGTAGTAGCCGTTCATCTGGATGAAGAATGGAAAGAAAAAGGATACCCAGATATGCTTACCTATACTAGAGGAAAATACAAAAAATGCATAGATATTAACTAAGAATATATGGTGGTCGGACTGGGATTTGAACCCAGGATCCTTTGCTCCCGAAGCAAAAATCTTACCAAACTAGACCACACGACCATTCATAAATTCCTTCTAATTTCTATCTACAAAAACCAAGTTAAAAAAATTCTGAAAGATAAATACTATAAATTACATTCCAAATGAAAAATATGTGATTAGCATCTAATGGTTGATTCTGATGAAAATTTTAACAATAAGACCCAATTTACTCCGCTTATCTGATTATGACAAAGAAGATATTTTTCTGGTAATTGACACGTTTAGAGCTACGTCAACCCTAGCAGTTTTGGCTGAATCCGGTGTAGAAAATATTTTTATTGTTAAAAATCAAGAAGAAGCAAGGATCTTACAAAAGCAATTATGTCCTGGTTGTTTATTGATAGGTGAAGAGAAAGGTTTGAAGATTAAAGGGTTTGATTATGGAAATAGTCCTTCTATTTTATATAAGAAGAACTTAGAAAATAAAAGTGTAGTTTTTACTTCAAGTAATGGCGCAAAAACACTAATATTGCTCAAGAACAAGAAGAATGTTTTTCTCGGTGCTTTGGTAAATCTTTCAAGTATATCTAAAAAAGTAAGTAAATTAGCAGCAAAGGAAAAAAAGAATGTAATAATAATTCCTGCAGGTCATCAAGGGAATCCCAAAGAATATGTTTTGGAAGACTGGATTACTAGTGTTCTAATCGCTAGAAAAATATCCGAACTAACTGAATTTCCAATTGTTACACAAGATGATTTCTGGGATAAAACTATAGATGTGCTAGATGAAAAGAGTACTCTTGAAAAATTACTCGTAAATTCGCCTAATGGAAGGTATTTAGCAGAGTTAGGATTTGAAAAAGATGTGATTTTCTCTATCTCAGTTGACAAAATTGGTAATTTTTTGAAAGTGAAAAAATGGCTGAAAATAAACGACTACGATTGTGTAGTGTTAGAATAAAAGAAAGAAAAGGAAAAAAGAATTATATGTTCACAGTATTGAAATCTGTTTTCTTATCCCTTTTAGTCGGATGGAATTTATCAATAAATTCAGAAGGAATACGCTTCAGCACTCTGTGAGGATCATCAAAAGTTCCTAATAATTCCCAACCAATATCTAACGATTCGAAAATTGATCTGTCCTCATAGTAATCTTGATTGATGAATTTTTGTTCAAAAAGCTCTGCGAATTCGAGGGTCTTCTTATCTATATCTGAAAGAGATTCATCTCCAACCACCGCAACAAGATCTCTCAAATCTTTACCTGTAGCATAAAGTGCATATAACTGATCTTGAACATACTTGTGATCACTTCTTGTTGAACCCTGTCCAATTGTATCTTTCATTAGTCTAGAAAGTGAAGGTAATGGATTAATTGGTGGATACAATCCCTTTCTGTTTAATCCTATATCTACATACACTTGTCCTTCAGTAATATATCCAGTTAAATCTGGTACAGGATGAGTAATATCGTAGTTTGGTAGTGTTAGAATTGGAATTTGGGTGATTGAACCTTTCCTACCATGTATTCTTCCCGCTCTCTCATATATTGTTGAGAAATCTGAGTACATATAACCAGGATAACCTCTTCTGCTAGGAACTTCACTTCTAGCAGCAGCAACTTCACGAAGAGATTCAGCATATGCTGTTATATCAGTGAGAATTACGAGCACATGATAATCATGATCATATGCAAGATGTTCAGCTGTAGTTAAAGCAAGACGTGGTGTTAAGAGTCGTTCAATCGCAGGATCATCCGCTAAATTAAGAAAAAGAACAACTTTGTCCAAAGCACCAGTTTGTTCAAAATCATCTCTGAAGAATCTGGCTTCATCTGCTGTGATTCCCATTGCGCAAAAGATAACTGCAAAATCCTCTTTTGCCCCAAGAACCTTTGCTTGTCTAGCAATTTGAGCCGCTAACATATTATGTGGAAGACCACTCCCACTGAATAATGGTAGTTTTTGTCCTCTTACTAGTGTCAATAAAGTATCAATTGTACTAATACCTGTTTCTATAAACTCTTTGGGGTACTGTCTAGCAGAAGGATTTATTGGTGATCCAGTGATATCTAGAATTTTGTCTGGTACTATATCTCCACCACCATCTATAGCTTCGCCTCTACCATTGAATACTCTGCCTAGCATCTCAGCACTAACACCTATTTTCATGGTTTCTCCAAGAAATCTACATGTGGTGTCTTTTGTTTCAAGACCGGAAGTACCTTCAAAACATTGAATAATTGCGAGATTCTTAGACACATCTAGAACTTGACCTCTTCTTTTTTCTCCTGTTGTGGTGATAATCTCAGCAATTTCACCATAAGAGACACCACCCATTCCTTGGAGATCTACAAACATCAAAGGTCCTGAAACTTCAATGACTGTTTTAAATTCTCTAGTTTCATATTTTTCTTGAACTGTCATTTTTAATCCTCCACACCAAAGGCTTGAATTGTCAAGCCATCTATTTCTTTCATCAACTCGTTTAAGCTCGTTTCAATTTCACTTCTTTCAATGTACTTCATTCTTGCAATTCTAACAACTAATTCGTGCTCAAAAATGTCTGACACAATTGCCCCTCGTTTGTAGAGGTCTTGAGCTTTTTCGTAAAATCGTAGAATTGTTTTCAACATAAGATATTGTTTCTCCAAGCTGCAGAAACTATCTGTTTCATGAAATGCATTTTGCTGTAAGAAATCCTCCTTAAGCATTCTCGCTGTTTCAAGAATGATTTTTTCACTTGGAGGTAAAGCATCAGGTCCAACCAGAGCAACAATATCTTGCAACTCCTTATCCTTTTGGAGAAGTGCTAAAGTCTCTGCTCTTAATCCAGGGAATTCAGGACTAACATTTTCTGAATAATAATCTTCTAAAGCTGACCAATAAAGAGTATAACTTAGTAAGTAATCAATCGCAGGAAAATGTCTGCGGCTAGCTAAATCTTTCGAAAGTGCCCAGAATACTTTGACAATTCTTAATGTGTTCTGTGTAACTGGTTCGCTGAAATCTCCACCAGGAGGACTGACTGCGCCAACTACAGAAATACTTGCTTCTCTTGGTTTAGAACCAATTGTTAAAACACGACCTGCTCTTTCATAATATTCAGCGATTCTTGAAGCGAGATATGCTGGAAATGATTCTTCACCGGGCATTTCTTCTAAACGTCCTGAGATTTCTCTCATAGCTTCTGCCCATCTCGATGTGCTGTCAGCCATCATTGCCACATCGTAGCCCATGTCACGGAAGAATTCTGCCAGTGTGATACCTGTATAAACACTTGCTTCTCGAGCAGCTACAGGCATATTGGATGTATTAGCAATCAGTACTGTACGATCCATCAAAGGTCCTCCTGTATATGGATCAACCAGTTTTGGAAACTCTCTGAGGACATCAGTCATCTCATTTCCTCGTTCACCACAACCAACATAAACAACAATTTTAGCATCAGACCATTTAGCTAATTGGTGTTGACTGACAGTTTTACCCGTCCCAAACCCACCAGGAATCGCCCCTGTTCCACCCTTAGCTATAGGAGCTATTGTATCAAAGATTCTCTGTCCTGTTATTAAGGGAATATTAGCAGGTAATCTCTGATGATATGGTCTCGGTTGTCTTACTGGCCATCTGTGATAGAATTGTAAATCAACTTTGTCGCCTGTGGGGGTAACAACAGTTGCTGATAAATCATCTATAGTATAATCTCCTCTTTGTGCAATGAATTCTAATTTTCCTCGAATATTAGGAGGTACCATCAACTTGAAATCTACAGTTGGAGTTTCTGGTATTTCACCCAAAATATCTCCTCCAACGACCTTATCTCCTACCTTTAGACTAGGTGCAAAATCCCATAATTTCTTGTGATCTAAACCAGGTATTTCAATTCCTCTAGCAATAAAATCACCCGAGACTTCTCGAATTACAGGCAATGGTCTTTGAATTCCATCAAAAATTTGTCTCATCAAACCTGGTCCAAGTTCAACAGAAAGAGGTGCGTTTGTTAAATAGACTGGTTCTCCAGGAGTTAATCCCTCAGTATTTTCATAAACTTGAATCGTTGCTAAATCGCCAGTAAGTCTTATAATTTCTCCTACTAGCTTTTCCTCTCCTACTCTTGCTACATCATATAGCTTAGAGCCTAGCATATTAGAAGCTTGAACAACTGGTCCAGAGATTCTAGCGATTAAACCGATTTGTTCAGTATTAGCAGTAGTCATTATCATAACTCTCTATTCGCTACCCAACTTAATGATTTCTTTTTTTAAGTTTTGTTAAATCTCTCTCTTTTTGTTGAATAAGTCCCCCTACTCAAAAAAAGCGCTAAAACTAGCATAGTAGTATTATTTTTCTAAGTTAATTACTGATATCTTTGTATTGCTTGAGCAACTAACTTTAAGCTATCTTGCAATAAAATATCCACTTTTTCCTTGCTCTTGGCTTCAACAAAAATTCTGAAAATTGGTTCTGTTCCAGAAGGTCTTATCAGAATCCAACTATCAGAAAATATGAGTTTGATACCATCAATTAAGATAACTTCATCAGCTTGAACATTAGTTTTGATATGTTCCATTACTAGCTCTTTCAGATTATTAGAACATTTGATTTTTTCTTTAGCTTGATAGTATTGAGGTAATTCAGATATTAAATCACTCAAGGTACTTTGGGATTCAGCTAAAATATTTCCCATCAAAGCTGCTGCCATCATTCCATCCCTAACACTTTGATGAGGTGCATAAAACAACCCTCCGTTTTCCTCTCCTCCTAGAATGCAATTATTTGCAATCATTTTTCGGCTTACATAGATACACCCAACAGGTGTCCAAGTAACAGATCCACCAAGATCTTCTGCGATGTCAACAACTGCTGAAGAAGAACTAACGGGGGTAACAAATTGTTTGTTATCAGAATTTTGTAATATCCATCTTTCAAAAAGTGCAATTGATTTATCCCCGAAATAGATTTTTCCCCTTTCATCTCCGAATATTGCGCGATCTGCATCTCCATCATGTCCTACAGAAAAATCAGCTTTAACTTGATTAGCAGTATACCCCATCACTCTAAGTTTCCTTGGATCGGGTTCCACACCTCTTCCTGGGAATTTGCCATCAAGCTGACAATTGACTGAAACAACTCTTATTCCAAGATTCCTCAATACGTAAGGTGTAACTAAGCTTCCTACAGCGTTTCCTCCATCAACAACAGCAGTAAGTTTCTTTTTTTGTATTAAATCAACATCTACAAACCCAATAATTTGGTTTATGTATTCAGATATTAGATTCATTTTTGTTATACTTTTATTCGTCTCAGTTTTTCCATCTTGATAGGTTTCAGCTTCAAAGGTTTCTTCAATTCCCTTCTGTTTTACTATGTCAATCTCTATTCCGTCTGAATCTATTACTTTGAGGCCATTAAATTCTGGAGGATTGTGGCTAGCAGTTACCACTATACCCATATTTGCGTGTAAATAGGGAACCGCAAACTGTACTAATGGAGTTGGTACTATTCCCAAATCTATAACTTCTATTCCTTGTGCTAAGAAACTAGAAATAACAATTTCTTTGAGAGAAGGACTACTTAATCTCGAATCAGAACCAATCACCATCGTACCCTTATTTAGCATATACGAAGCAATGGCTGAACTTATTCTGGAAACAAAATCAGGAGTAATTAATTCACCCACTACACCTCTTATCCCGTTTGTGCCAAAATATTTTCTTTTCATTAGTCATCTATTTGTGTGTTGGAATAAATCTTTTTCGTCATATCATCATATCCTTTAAGATATCAAGGTGAAACAGAATCTTTTAAAAGAGTAATTTATGGTATTCATTTAACTGGACAATTTATCGAGGTAGGTACAATGAGCGTTGAGTTTCTAAAAATAATAAGAAAAACAGAAAGAGATTGTGAAGCAAAAATCAAACAAACCGAAGCATCCAAACAAAATGCGATTTTAGAAGCAGAGAAAACTTCTGTATTAAAGGTTCGAGATGCGGAAATTCAAGCTAAAGAAGAAGCTGAAAAAATTCTTTCTAGTGCTGAAGATAGAGTTGAAAAAGAATTTACTTCAATGAATAAGAAATTTGAAGAAAATCAAAATAAATTCAAAGAAAAGGCAAAACAAGTTGAGAAAAAAGCTATCGATATAGTTCTCTCAGAAGTTTTATAGTTCAATAATATGTGATTTACATGAGTTCTCCAATAAGAAATAAAATTGTAAGCATTGGTGATGAAGAAACATCATTAGGTTTCAAATTATCTGGAATATCTCAAGTTTTTACAGAAGAACCTGAAAAAGCAGGTTCACTTCTGAGAACGTTATCTGATGATCCTGAAATTGCTATTCTTATTATAACCGAGGAAGTAGCAAAAGCAAATGAAGCTATTTTAAGGAGAATAAAACTCAATCCCTATCCAGTTATTGTTGAAGTACCAGGTAAGAAAGCACAGTATGAAGGTGCTGAAGATAAGGTGCGAGCCTTAATCAAAATGGCTTTAGGTATCGATATTGAGATGTAAATGGGAAAAGTCTTTAAGATTGTTCTCTCTTATTTCTGTTGGAGAATATTACAATGAATGATAAAATAATTGGTTTAGTGATGATTTTTGGTTCACTGTCAATTATTGGATTTCTTTTATATTGGACAATCATAATGCCCATAATCTGGGAAGATCGCCTTTTTGATGCTTATCTTGGTTTAGCTATTACTGTATTCATTATTGTTGCTACAGCATTACTTTTTATAGCATGGGTTGGGCGGATTTTTCTGAAAAACAGAGCACCTAAAGAAGGGGTGTTCGATGAACAAATAGAAGAATATAAAAAAACAGATGATTAGATAAACGTGATTAAAATGAGTGGAAGAAGACCTATGTCTCCTCGAGATGCAAAAAGAATGCAAGCAAGGATGAGACAAATTGAACTAGACGGTGTTGAAGAGGTCATTATACGTTTCGCTGATAAGGAAACAGTGATTTACAATCCAACAGTTATGAAAGCCTTTATTCCTGGTATGATTGAATCAGATACATTTCAAATAGTAGGACCAGGAACAGATAGACCTAGGGGTACTGGAGAAGGCGTAGCAGCGGGAGTTAATTTCACTGATTCAGATGTTGAATTAGTAATGGCTCAAGCAGGTGTTTCTGAAGAAAAAGCACGAAAAGCACTTGAAGAAGAAAATGGAGACTTAGCAGGAGCTATAGTACGATTAAAAACCAAATAGTAAATTACTTCTTTTTTCCTATTCCTTTTCTGGTAGAAACCGCAACTCCAGATTTCATTTCTTTAATTAGTTTTCCAGGGATTTTTGCCGTACCAATACCTAGAAATTCTCCCTTTTGATTTGTGATAATAACCTCATCTTTAGCAGAGATATCATCATCAACATCAACAACATGTTTAGAGAAAACAGTTTTACTATCTCTCACAAAGGGTTCAGCATCGTCATTAACAATAACTTTGGGACCAAAATTATTTTTGTGGAGTATTTCACCTCCTAGAATAGACGGAACCAAAAATCCATCACGTACGCGAAAAGAGCAGATTCTGTCTTTATTCCTATAGATATACCTGATTCTGTTAGTCCCTCTTGATCTTTCAACCTGTGTATCTTCTGTGAACAATATATCTCCTGCTCCTTTTCCAAATTGATAATCAGCTATACTCTGAATCTGTCTCAAATCAAAAATAGTAGGTTTTTCTAATTTTTGCATACATTGGAAATCTAACCTTACAGATAATAAGAATTATCATAACCAAGAGAATCGAAATTACTAGTTTTTGCTTATTTCTTGAGATTCATTAAATGAAATAGCAACTTGATTCCAATACTTTAACATTGCTTCAAGAAATAGTTCTCCTTTCTCGGATAATTGAAAATATCTTCTAGTTCTTTCATCGAAAATTTCATTTCTAACTGGTCCCAAACTTCTCTCCTTTACCCTAATTGAGATGTTATATGTAGTTTCATCTGCTAAAGAAGGATTGGTTTGAAGTAATAATGATAACGATACCATAAATATCAAAAGAGCTCAAAAAGATCATTTTTGAACAAAGCAATCAAAACAATAGTGAATTAATCTTGGTGAAAATTTCTTTATTTGTCTTTTTTCTTTTATACTAAATTCATATTTTAAAGATTTGATTTGTGATGTAACGGTTTTTACTGCATCTTCAATTCTTCCTCTTTGGATGATTGTATGGTAGTGGATCCATCCTTCTTTATTAATAGCATTCACAGCTCTAACAAGCTGACTGACATCACATTCAAAATAACCCATTAAAACTCTTGAAGCGATATCTTTGGGAGTTTTATCTCTATTGTCACCAAGGATTGGGAAATATCTGTCCTTAATTTTATTTTCCTCAATATTTCTCTCAAGGAAACTGTAAGCTTCCACATTCATCTCTATACCATAACATTTGACTGTGGAATTATTCTTGACAATCGGAAGAGATAGGTTTCCAGCACAAGCAAACATATCCACAATTATTTCATTATTCTTTACTGTGTTAATGAGATATCCCCTTTCCCCTTTATTCCCCGAAGAGAAAGTAATCTTAGCAACATCGATGTTGAAAATAGTGCTATACTCCTTGTGTTTAGTAGTAGTTCTCTTTTCCCCAGCAAGATGGATGATTTGAGGTTTACGATAATTTGAATCAGTTGAAAACTGCTCTACAACCACATTAACTTGTGAATCTATATCAATAACGATATTTCCTATATCTTGTTTATAATAATTCAATTCTTGATTAATGTGTCTGAAAATTGCTATATCTCCAATAATGGAGTATCCTGAAGGCAGCTTATTCAGTAGTTCACTATCAAGCTTATCTTCCAACAAAATTTGTAATTGTTTCTTTAATTTCATTAAATCTAATGAATCTTTCAACACCAATTTTTAATATTATCTCCCTTTCACTATTACTAGGAAAATGGTTATCGTTGCTAAACTCCATGATGAATACGCTTTGATAAATGATAAAGAAGGTAATTCTATCTATAGTCAAGGTTGGTTTGGAAAACATACTAAATCCGGTAATGTTAAGCTAAGTTCATATGAGACTGTTCTATTGTTAGAAAGGAAAAAAATTGATGTAATAGACGAAAACGAAGCTTCTTTACCCTTAT
>JAGLOH010000280.1 GCA_023139025.1 Candidatus Heimdallarchaeota archaeon
TCATGTGTGATTTCAAGATTAAAAGATCTATCTTTTTGTGAATAAGTTGATCAGTTACATCTTTTGTAATCTTCTCAATAAGATTTTCTGCTTCATTAATTAATTTCATACCTAGATCTGTTTTTCCAAAAATGAGTAGATTCTCAATTTTACAGGCGAAGAAATCTAATTTTTGATAGTCAGTACCTATCTTGAATATACCGTCTTCAATATCATCTAAAACACTTGTAGCGTGAAAATAATCGTCTGATTGGGTTAAAGCTCTTGCTTTAAGAATCTGATAACTTAGTTTTGTTTGCTTTGTAAGGGATTTTGAATCTAGAACAGAAATTATTTTCTTAAGAGCAGAACAACTATCACCTGAAATAATGCACTTTTCAATCTCTGGAAGTATTTCAGTGGTATAATCAGACATGATTGTTCCTCTTATTCAATGTGAATATAGAAAAAACATAGTTTTAACTCTTTTCCATAAATTAAGTTTGTTAATAAACATTTTTCAAATTGATATTCATAGCCATTCCAAATAACACGTACATTAGATTAGTTCCTAGACCAGTTGCAGAAGTAACTTACCTGAGATAGAAACTTTGTACGTATCCATAAAAAGAGATAGATTTTAATAACACAATTAAAGCTTTTAAGGTGATATGTATTCTGTAGTGTGCGGATTTAGAAAAAAACTGATGATTTTGGTTTCGATTTGTTTAATACTGAGTATAATTATTAGTGTTAATGGTGAAGAGATAAATTTTTCGAGTCTTCTAACAAATCATCAGGATTCATACCAATTATCTTCTCTAGCACCTCATAGTGCAATTTTGATTGAATATGATGATAATTTCACAGATTATGGATTTAGTGGAAATGGATCTGAGGTTAACCCGTTTATTATTGAAGATTATAATATATCTATTTCAAATGGAAACTGCATAAAAATTAAATCAACAACTAAATTTTTTATTATTAGAAACTGCTTTACTGATGGTCCTTTACTAGGTATTGGAATTGAAAATTTAGCTCCAGGTACTGCATCAATTATTAATAACACTTTGATAATAGGACATGCTCATGGAATTCAAATCCAATCCACGAATAATGTAACAATCTCAAACAATACATGTATTGGAAAATATCGTGATGCAGGAGTAAATACAGGAATTACATTATACAAGTCTGAAAACTGCATAATAAGTAATAATACAGCTTATAACAAAGGAATTAGATTATGGGAAGGATTTAATTCAATAGTAAGAAACAATAGCATGTACAACTGTGGAATATCTTATAATAGACCATCATATGCAGAATGTACCAGCTATACCATTGAGAATAACCGAGTAAATGACAAACCTTTGGGATATTTTATTGATGAAAATAGTCTAAATATCCAAAGTTCTCCTTATGGTCAACTAATACTAATTAACTGTGATTATTCAAATATTCAGAACCAAGTTATATCAAATTCCTTTGACGGTATTTCACTGTTTTATTCAAGAGAAAGTTCAATTTCAAACAATACTTGTATTAATAATACTGGATCGGGGATATATCTTTTTGAATCATCTAGTAACGAAGTACAAAATAATACATGTGATAATAATTTGGAGAATGGACTTTTCATTCACTTTTCATTTGAATGTATTATATTGGACAATAACTTAGCTTATAATGGTAAACTTGGAATAATTCTAGGTTCTGCATCTAACACACAAATTAATGATAATCACTGTATAAATAATTCTTGGATAGGAATTGGGGGTTTTTACGCAGATTCAGCTACTGTTGAAAACAATCTTTGTATAGGAAGTGAAATCGCTGGTATAGATTTGGATATCTCTCCTAACTCCATAATTAAAAACAACACATGCAGATTGAACGATTATCATGGAATATGGATACGTGCTTCTGATAACACAGAAATATCTCTAAATGAAGTATATGATACAGAAGGTGAGGGAATTCATTTTCAATATTCAAGTAACATTCATGTCTTTAATAACTCATGTTATCAAAATGAATATGGTATAAGATCATGGGGAGTAGAAAACTGTATTATTGAAGCTAATCTTTTATCAAATAATAGCAAGTATGGGATTAAATTTCATGATTCTAGCTCATGCGTTTTGACTTACAATCATATAGAAAACAATACTGAATATGGAATTTATCTGACAGATTGTTCTGGTTTTACTATTCATCACAACAATTTTGTAAACAACAATGAATCAACTTCTCAAGCTTATGATAATGGAGGGGTTTCTAACATCTGGTACGATACCTACACAGATGAAGGTAATTTTTGGACAGACTATCTAGGAACCGGATCATATTTTATAGATGGTGATTCTAGTTCCTTTGATCTTTATCCATTGGAAAGCCAAAGTATCCCTCAATTAAATGAATTTAGAATAATTTCAATTATTCCTTTTATTTCATTATCTGCCATTGTTATTTTATTAGTTAGAAAGAAGAAAAAAACATGTTGATAAGAAACGTTCCTAGACTTGAAGATAATTGGTACTTACAACTAGCTAATAGCTAGATCTTTTCCTTTTTAGCAAATTATATATGTTCATTCTCACTATAGTACAATTCATGAAGTCTATAATTAAAAGATCTCTATCAATTTCTTTGCTATTGTTATTCATGTTATCATTATTCTTAACTTCAGTTCAGGCCGCATCAGAAACATTTCATTATGATACTGGCTCAAATACACTCTATGATATCATAGCTACCATTGACTCAACTAAGGTAGAAGCTGGAAACAATACTTTTCAAGTTGAGATAAAAATAACAGATTTAGGACCTAATTCAGTCTATATTCACGCAATACAAGTTTTCTTCAGAATAGAGCCCTACATCATGGATTATGGTTCAACAACCGATATTCTGACCGCTAATGGAATGTCCAGTACAGCAACTTTGACATTTGAATACAACTCAACTTGGGGAAATGTTGACTTAGACATTTTGATTAAATTCCAAGAAGAAGTCTATCATGGAGAAGATTTGATAACTCATTACTATGAAACAAATTGGATTTATATATTCACTCTAAAATCAGCAGCTGGAGCTAGTTGGTCATCATTATCACTAATTGTTGCTGTTGTTTCTTTAGGAAGTGGATGGTATATTCTAACTAAAAAACTTAAAATTAGAGCATAATAATTATGCTTCTATTTTCCATTTTCCAAAATGAAATTAACTAAATTTGCTATTATAGAAGAATCTGATTCTGGATAGATAGTTATCTCTTCAGCTCTTTCTCTTCCTTTAACATTCAATTCAAGACGACCTTCGGAATTAACTGTACATGATTCAATAGC
>JAGLOH010000281.1 GCA_023139025.1 Candidatus Heimdallarchaeota archaeon
ATCAACTCTTCCAGTATTTGTGCGTAGTTCCAAATCCTGAATAGATGTATTAGTTGAACCCACTAGATTCATGAACACTTTGCCAGTATTGGTAGCTAAATTAACATTCGAGAAATTTAAATTGTCAATTCCATTTGTTGAAACTGTTATGCTTCCAGTATCTTCATCTACGGTATAATTTGCATATACTGAGGGATGTAGTTTTAAATTTATATCATAATCAAACACTGTTTTATCCCAAAACCAA
The DNA here is from genome assembly GCA_023139025.1 of Candidatus Heimdallarchaeota archaeon. Classification (GTDB taxonomy): domain Archaea; phylum Asgardarchaeota; class Heimdallarchaeia; order Heimdallarchaeales; family Heimdallarchaeaceae; genus UBA460. The sequence goes on from JAGLOH010000281.1 coordinate 248, forward strand.
AAATTACGCACTCCGGAGTTAAAACTTACTGTAATATGATCTAAACCATCCGTCGTAAGAACGAAATTCTTCGCATCTGCTAAATCTGCTCCAGGTCTTCCTCTTACTTCTAAGGTAACTACCATTAATTTAGTCAAAGTAGCATCATAGGTTATATCAAGAGAACCTACATCATTATCTATCTCTAAATCCACATTAGTAATAGCTAATGACTCAACTTCAAAGTCTAAAGTTCCAATATCTGCAAAATTAATTGCCCCAAAAATACCCATAATGATAAATGGAACTACCATTAATGCAATCATTCCAAACACAAATCCTAGTAGTTTAGGTCTTTGTCTGACAGGCCTGTAAGGACGAGCTGGACCGTATTTCGCAACAGGTCCAGGATGAGGATCTGTCTTAATGGGCATAGCTGTAGGAACTCCTTGAACATCTTGTATACTTGCTCCACACATGTGGCAAAAAATAGCTTCACCTGTTAAGTTAGTGCCACAATTAGTACAAAATCTTTCACTCATAATTTCTCACTTGTAAATAATTCTAAAGATAGATTCATTAAGGAAGATTATAAATATAACCAATTATCAAAAATCACGAATCTTGAATTTTTAGAACTATTTCCCTGAGTTCAAATATTCTTTCCATACACTTAGCTCTTTTTCTATTAACTTCATTGACAGCTGTTACTTGCCCCTCTCTCAATAGTTTCACAGCTAGTCTTTGGTATTCTCTAGCTTGAACTTCTAATTCCCTAAGTTCTAGAGAATGTCTTGTAAACCGCCCTTTGACGTTAAGATTCAATTCATCATCATAAGACTTGTTGCGTCTGTAGTCAGCCTTATCATTCTTCTTGAAAACCATATCCGACAATAAATAAACAACGAACATTTAATTATCTTTCTAATACTCAGAAATTTCAATAAGATATGCAAAAATTTCTATCTATTCTTTTCGCTCATAGGTTCCTTTAGGAACAAGAACCCTAAGGATGCAGTAAATCTTGTACCTGCAATTATCCAGAGAAACAATGTTATAGTTTCTAATTCACCAATGTAGTTTTCTACGACATCTGCTAGAATCCCAGATAGAAGAGATCCTAAAAAGGTTGATATTCCTAGAAACAGATAGAAAAGACCGGTATAAGTTCCCTTTTCCTTCTCAGGGGCACAATCTAGGATGTAGCTGCTCTCTGCGACCATATAGAATGAATTCCCAAAACCACTTACAGCTGCACCTATTGCCATGTGCCACCAAGTTTGAACATACATTACTGTTATTGCTAGATTTAAAGGGATGAAAAACATTATAGCTCTTCCAACATATAAGGTCCATTTTCTCTTGATTTTATCTATATATGGCCGAGTAATTAGCAAAGTAATCATCATAGAAATACTGAAAATTGCCCATATCCAAGTGTTTTCTCTAGCCGAGGCAAATTTTCCTCTAACAAATGGGAAAATAGGCCAACCAAGTGACATAGCAAATCCCATAACAGAACCAACAATGATAAAATTTCGAAACCTTTTATTTTCTCTTAGAGGTGTAAAAGATAAAACAGATCCTTCTTCAAGTTTCTCTGTTGAGGGATTAGTTAAGAAAACAGCTACTATTCCAGCAAATGCAAAAAGACATGCAGCAGAGTATAGAATAATAGAATATTGATCATGTTGAATCCTGCTAATGTAATCTGTTTCAGCTCCAAGTCCCAATTTATAATGACTTAGTGAGTACTTACCTAAATTCAACAGACTATTTGATGAATATTCTAGAAAATGTATCCCTACAAAATTACTTGCTTCACCTAATGATAATAAACCAATTAAAGAGCCTAAAGAACCAATGAGTGTTAATAAGCTGAAAAGACTTGCCCGGTTCTTTTTATTAGTTAAGTCTCCAATCAGAGCTGTAAATGAGGGGGAGTAGATTGCAAAACAAAGGGAGAAAAAGAAAACCCCTAACACTAGAATCCACTCATTTCTGATAAAGGGGATTAATGCTAGAGTTACACTACCTCCAAAAAGACCAATGAGAATTAGTGTTTTTCTTCCTAAGAAATCAGAAATTCTTCCAAATGAAGATTGGAATGCAAGTGACATTAAGTTTCTAATCGAGATTATGAATGCTATAGCTGTTGCAGATGAACCAATAATAACAGCATATATTTCTATAAACATTCGCCCTACCATTCTTGCAGCAGTTCCAAAAGCTGAAATTAATAGGATTAGTGATTTCATTTTAAAAGAGATATCAGGATGTTTAATTATAGTTTCATCAGATAAAACTCCAGGTTCACCTCTTAAATCTTCCATGAATTTAACATCCAAATAACAAATGATAGATAAGGGTTTAATAGCTCTAAAATAACTCTTTTGGAAGGGTTGAAAGAATATTGAGTGTTATGGGCGAAGTTGAGTTATCATTCTTTCCAAAGTATCTTCTTGCAAACCACAACTTAAAAGATATTTCCTTATTCCACCTTCTTCTTCCACTTTGTCAAAAATATATTCCATATCTTCACTTAAAGTGTATTCATCAGTTTCGAGATAATCTTGGATAATATTTGGTTCAGGAGCATTTAGTAATAATAATATCAAGCATGAAGTTATACCAGTCCTGTCTCTTCCTGCAAAACAATGAATGATAGTCGAATAATTTTCTTCTTGAGATAAAATATTGAAAATTCTTCGAATTTGTGCTTTGTTGTAGTACAGAGTATACCAACAGAATTGCTTGTAGAATGATAATTCAGTTTTTCCTTCCCTTAGAAGTACCTCTGGGGGCATAGATATATCGATATGAACCCAATAGTAATTGAAGCTATTAACAAAGTCATCATTATATGAAGCATAACCAATTTCTACTGCTGATCTTAAATCAATTATGCTTTTAATCCCCAAATCTTTGAAATCTTGTAGTAATTCTGGAGTTTGATGTTCTATAGGGGATGCCGAACGATAGATAACATTAGGACGGATATAACTCTGATTAAAAATAGCCAAATCTCTAAAATTAGGTATTTTACTCTGGATTTTCGTCAGTAGTTCATTCTTCTCCAAATGAG
>JAGLOH010000282.1 GCA_023139025.1 Candidatus Heimdallarchaeota archaeon
CTTGGTGGACTTGCAGGAGTTTTAGACTTTATTTTGGGTATAACTACTCTAAATACAACAAAAACGAGTATACCAAAACCAGCAACCCCTCCAATTGCTGCGAGAGCAATTATTCCACCTAATCCTAAACCTTTCACAATTACTGATGCTATCGAAGAGATAGGAGTACAGTCGTAAGGGATGAATTTGAATTCAATTGAACCATTCAGTGCAGTATGGTCAACACCAAACATGAAAATTAGATTAGAATCAAATACACCAAATTCAATGTCAAAAGTTGCGCGTGAGACGTTAGCATCATAGTTAATATAGTGTGTCGGAACAAAGCCATCTAAGAAGTAATATCTATTCCATACAGCATCTCTATAGAAGTAACCAGGGAAGTAACCATCAGGATTCTCCAAGAAGTACATCGAATCATCTCTGAGTCCGTTAATAATTACAATTTCAACTTTATACCAAGTATGTTCAGGAACTGTTGCACGAATCATATATATGTCGAAGTCACTATAATTTGTATCGAAATCATAGCTTACCAAATAACTGCCATTATCAACTAAATCAAGTTCATGTAAGTTAAGATTCACATCAGCAAAGATTTCTGGATTATCGGTATCTGTACTAAATCTAAGAGTTACGGTTTCTTGTTCGCTTAAAGCACTTCCAGCATTTGGCCAAGAGTATCCTGTATTATTATATATGTCATATATTTCAAAGAGGACATAACGAGTAGTGGATTCTCCAGTTGAAAGGAAATTCAGAATTTGCGTATCGTTAACTGGATATCCTTGGTTTATACCAGCCACTTGTTGATAACCAACAAAATCAGTTGTACCCCAGAAAAGATATGGGTTGTTTTCTAGATAGGTGTAATAACCAAATTCTACAGTACGGTTCAGCTCAGTAAATAGGCTAAGATTGTAGTTATGATAATCAAAATCTGTATTTACAATTTTGAAAAGCTTATAATTTGATGGATCACCATCTCGCTGACTGAGTTCAAAATTAATTGAATCTGTGAATTCTTCAACTAATACTGCATTATACTCAATATCAAAATCATATAAGCCTTCAATTGGATTAAAGAAGTAATAATAACCAGGTTGAAGCAGAAGCTTTGCAACCGTAAGTGTATTGTCATCAAGCATATAATAACTTCCATATCCTAGATTCTTATCTTTATAATCTACAAACCATACCATTACAGAACCAACTGCTGAAATATTGAAATAGGCAAGTTGAGTTTCTTTAACATCGATTCCAAAACATAAGAAATTATCTTCATATTCATGAATTTCTCCTGCTTTCAAAGTTGGACAATCCAGTTTATCAACAGAGAATATGTAATCAAATTCAATATAGTCATTATTGTCTCTTTCTGCAGTGATATAAACAAGTACTTTTGTATCATATTCAAAACTGAACAAGAATTTATCGTCATATGATGATCCAATCTCGATATTGAAATAAGTATTCTGAAGTCCTGCTTCATAATATAAGCTAGGAATCATTCCATATGCATTAGTATTGATACCACCATCAAATCGAATGTATTTGAATTCATAGACACCTTTTGGAATTGTTACAAAATAAGCATCAACGTGCTCAGAATTGTCATTATCTACAAAGACTTGTCTTTCTTCATCCCAGATGTTATTGGGTTCATTAACAAAGTCCCCTGCTACGAAGTCCCCAGCAGATATTGATGATACATCTATTTTCACTGGATCGAAAACAACATAGTTATCATTGCCAGAAAACAGATATATGTAGTAATCTCCAGAACCTCTAGCTGCTAGTGGTTGTATGTTTCGAGTTTCTCCATTTACACTGCCAGATCTAGATAAATAATCATTGAAGTAAATAAAATATGAAACACTACTAATTGATTTCATATTTAGATCATACATCTCTCCAGCTTGTAAACGAACTTTGAAGACATAATAGGTATCTGCTTCCATTTCAATGGCAGTTTGTGAACTTAATGTGAGAATTCCTTGATTGTTTACACCTGTTGTAAAACTCAAATTAGGATCAGTACCGGTAAGATTGAAAGCTTGAATATAAATTGGATTATATCTCCAGGTTGATTGTTCTATGTCATATTGAAAATTATCATCATAGTATGAAGAATCTAAATTTGTTCTAAATACAGATGAATCATTAGCCATAGAATGTGTTGTTGAGCCTATAGCTTCTTTTACATATCTCACATCTGTAGCATATTGGGTTTCTAATAGTTGATTTTCTCTTATACGATTACCATCAAGAACTCCATATCCTACATTATCATATCCTTCTAATTCAATTGGTACAGTTTCATTCCAATCATAAGCTAGTGAATTTATGGAAATGAATGCTAATGAAAGAATAAGTGAAGAGATAATATAAAATAGAACTATTCTTTTCTTTTTATGATTAATCATGTTAATCAAAGGAAAATATCTACTTTTGAGTAAAAAAACATTGCTAAAGTTTCTTGTCAAAAAAAATTGGATGAAGACCTTTAATCCTTATTAGAAATTACTCCTTACCAAGTTTAGAAAGTATTTTTTCAACAACCTTAGAAAAGACATCTTTTGCTTTATCATTCACTCTAACTGCAGCTCTTCCTGAATCTCCAGCCTCACAAATTTGAGAAATTAGAGGGACAGATCCGAGAAAATCCAAATCAAGTTGTTCAGCCTTATTCTTTCCACCATCTTTTTTGAAAATGTAAGTAATCTCATCGCAATGCGGACACACAAAACCAGACATATTTTCGATGATCCCTAATATTGGTACTTTCGTTTCTTGTGCAAAATTTATCGATTTGGTTACATCAAGTAGTGAAACAGCTTGAGGAGTAGTAACAATGACCATACCATCTAAATCTTTGATTGTTTGAACTATACTCAAAGGCTCATCACTACTACCAGGAGGTAAATCCACAATAAGAAAATCTAATTCACCCCAGTTTACATCTGCAAGGAGCTGTTTAAGGGCCTTAATTTTCATTGGTCCTCTCCAGATAACAGCTTTTGTTTTATCTTGAAGTAAAAACTCAATTGATACAATTTTTATCTTTCCTGCTTCTACTGGGACAATCTTATTGTCCTCTGTAGTCATTTGTAGATCCTCTACTCCAAGCATCAGTGGAACATTGGGACCTGTAATATCGGCATCAAGTATACCTACTTTATAGCCCATGTCAGAAAGAGTTTGAGCCAAGTTTACAGTAACTGTTGTTTTACCAGTTCCACCTTTCCCACTCAAAACAGCAATTTTGTGTTTAATCTTCAGTAGTGTTTCTTCGATTTT
>JAGLOH010000283.1 GCA_023139025.1 Candidatus Heimdallarchaeota archaeon
AGCTGATGAAATTCGAATCAAGATTAAGGAAAAAGAAGAAACTTGTGTGATTGAAGTAACTGACAATGGTATTGGAGTTCCTGATGAGCTTAAAAATATAATATTCGAACAAAGACTCAAACATGGACCTACCGCTGGAACAGGTTTAGGACTTTATATTGCTAAGAAAGCAATTGAAAAATATGAAGGTACAATTAAAGTTGAAGACAATGAGCCAAAAGGATCTAAGTTCATTATAGAACTCAAAAAAACTAAACATAAATAGATTAATTAAACAACAAACCTCTAATCTAGTGTCTAGAGATTTTTTTTAATTCAAGGTATTTTTTTCTGTTTTTTTTATAAATCTAAACGTTTGACTATTGAAATATGCTGTGATATTCATAATTCCTTTAGAATAATAACACTATTTGATGTTTCTTTTTCCTTTAGCTTAACTTTTTTAAAGTTGATTCACTATATTCAATCGGGAACTATGACCGCTTACCTCAAGGAATCTATTCGACCTATTGTTCGTCGATTAATAGAGGAGGCTTGGGAAGTTAGAGAAGGAGAAAAGCTTCTGATAATAAGTGATTATCCTACTCCTGAGGATTTTGTTAATAAACCATTAGCCATACTAGAGCCTATTGTTGAAATGAATTTATTAGCAAAAAAACTTTATGAATGTATATTGGAGATTGCTCCTTGTGAAACAGAGTTATATTTTATTAAACCAACTTACGAACATTATAAGGATCCTAACGACGAAAAGATGTCCCAGAAAATAGCCGAATCAGACATAGTTCTGACACTAACACAATATTCCCTAACAGATGTACCTTCGCTAGCAATACCTCTAAAACAGAAGAAGATTAGACATATATCTGCTCCGCTAATTCCAATTGATGTCTTCTTTCCAGGTGGTCCATTAGATGTTGATTTACATGAAATAGAAAGGTTAACAACAAAATTATTTAGCTTAGTTCAAGGTGCGAGAAAATTAGAGTTTTTTGATATAGCGGGGAGCTATCTTTCTTTAGAATTTAAGGAACCAATTGATTGGTTATGGGAATCAGGTTTTGTAACATCAGCAGGAATGTTCTCTAATCTTCCTGCAGGTGAAATCACACTTGAATTACCTTATATGCCAAATTCCTGTATCATGAATGGAACTTTGAATATATTCCCAGGATGGTCAGAAGAGCTAACACAACTACTTACCTTGACTTTCAAAGATAGTAAATTAGTTGAAGTTTCTGGAGGAGGGAAAATTATTGGTGAACACATTCAAGAAATGATTAAGACTGAGGAAGTAAGAATAATTCAAATGGGTGTTGGAACGAATCCACAGGCAAAAGATCCATTCTGTGCAACCGTTGCGGACAAGTTCATTGGTATGGTTCATGTATTTCTCCATCCAGATACGAGAGTTGACCACTATTATTTCCCTATGTCAAAAATAAGGATAAATGATAAAGAGTATACAAGAAATGAGTTGTTCGAAACCAAATCTCTTTAATCGTATATTTCTGGATTTACAATATTTTTAGGTCTTTTACCCTTTAAAGCATCAACTAAATTTTCAGCAGCTATTTTAGCCATCTTTGTTCTAGTTTCCAAACTAGCAGAACCAAGATGCGGAATGATTACAACATTGTCCAATTCTATCATCTCAGGATTGATTTCAGGTTCATTGTAAAAAACATCAAGTGCTGCTCCAGCAATTTTCTTATCCTTGAGAGCTTTAATAAGTTGAATCTCATCTATCAATTTTCCTCTGGAAGTATTAATCAAATAAGCTGTTGGTTTCATCATATCCAATTCTTTTTCTGATATTAAATGGTGAGTTTCTTCGGTGTAAGGAGCATGAATAGTGACATAATCTGAAGTTTTGAGAAGTTCATCAAAAGAAACAAATTTTATTCCCTTATTCTCTTCTTCAAGGTATCTTGATCTACTAGTATAGATGATGTTCATGTTGAAACCTTGTGCTCTTTGAGCAACAGCTTTACCAATTCTACCAAGTCCAATTATTCCAAAAGTTTTTCCAACAAAATCTCCTCCAAGTAGGAGAAGAGGATCCCATCCCTTCCATTTTCCTTCTCTGAGATATTTATCTGATTCAACTATTCTTCTAGAGATAGCCAAGATTAATGCAAATGTCAGATCAGCTGTTGCATCTGTTAAAACACCTGGAGTATTTGTTACAGGAATTTTTCTTTTAGTGGCTGCAGAAATATCTAAATTATCTATCCCAACAGCAAAATTAGCTATTGCTTTTATGCCAGTTTTATCCATAATATCTGCATCAATTGAATCTGTAAGAAGTGGAAGAATTCCATCACATCCTTTTGCTCTTTTTATTAGCTCCTCACGAGATACTGGACTATCCCCCTCAAAGACATCAACTTCAAAATTCTTTCTTAAAATCTCTAAACCAGGTTCAGGAATTCTTCTTGTTACAAATACTCTCATATGTTTTGATTTTAATTAGTAAAAATAAACTTTTGTTTCTGATAAAATGTTATTTTTAAGACAAAAGTTTTTCTACTGAAAAGAACTTGGTTATTTTGTGAGATTCAGAGGTAAGAAACTACTACTAACTGTTTTAATCACATTTCTAACCATCTCTACATTGTCAACTTTTGTGTTGGGTGCAACTATGACACAAAATTTTGATACTACTAATGGAACAATTATTGAGATAAAAGTAAAAATTGATTCTGTTAAATCCCAAAATGGTTTGAATGAGTTTGAGATAATAATCAATCTGATTGAACTTAACTCTGATGCTGTAAGTATTTTCAGTTTAGAAATAGATTATAAATTAGGTACACATTTTTCGAATACTGAAATCATTAGTGAAAATCTAACTCAAACAGGACAGACTTTAAACACAATCTCTTCGTATGAATATGATTCTGTATGGGCGGAAGTAAATTTAGAAATAAGAATCAAATTCAATGAACATAGAGAGATAGGTGGTCAAACGATTGTATATAATTATGAGTCAGATTGGTTATTGTTCTTCACTCTTGAGCCTAGAACATTTCTTGATAATTATTTGTGGATAATAATTACAGGGGGTTCTGTAGCAGCTGTTCTAGCTGGAACTGGAATGTTCCTCCGTGGTCGTATGAAAAGTAGAATCAAGAAAAAACGCTTACCTAAGAGAAGTAAAGATTTGTTTTCTAAATTTTTTAGAGAAGCTAGTACGGAGAAAACTAGCGAATATACAAAAACATGGAAAGAGTATGTTGTTTCATTACACAAAATAAATCCCAATATTACAAGTAAGTCAGTTCATCGATTATC
>JAGLOH010000284.1 GCA_023139025.1 Candidatus Heimdallarchaeota archaeon
CAATTCTGAGTATACCACGAGATGGTTCTATCGGTAATATTGTTGAAGCAAATGATCCAGCATTAGTAATGACCAAATATAATAGAGAGGAACTAATTGGTTTGAGTCTTGTAGACCTTGTTAAGGATTTAACTGAGAAAGAGATAATGGATTATTTCACTGAAATGATGGAAAAATATATCATTAGATTTGAACGAGAATTTATTCGAAAAGATGGAACGACTTTCCCAGTTGAAATTACTGCAACACCCTTTACTCTAAAAGAAGAATTAACAATGTTAGTAACAGCAAGAGATATCACTGATAGAAAACGTGATAGGGAGCTACGAAGGCAAGCTTATGATCAAATAGCTCAGAATATAGAGGATTTTGCTGAATTGGTAGATAGAATTAGAAATCCTCTAATGGGTGTAATAGGTTATGCTGAACTTTCTGAAACCTTACATTCAACAATCATAATCGAGGAAGCAAAGAAAATAGAAGAGATTACTCAAAAAATTTCAGACAGTTATCTAGAAACTGAAAAAGTAAGAAAAATTCTTAGATCTGAGATTGATTCAAAAGAAAATAATGAAGCCGTTTCAGAGAAAGTTGAAAATGAGGAAACAAAAGAGTAATGCCAATATCGGTCTATCTTAATTAACCTCCCAACAATTTATATATTACTCGAGAATATTTCTGAGTATGAGTTTTCTCAAGAAATTCAAGCATATATTTCACATAACAATTTGGGAAGCAATAATAGCTTTATCTGTAATAATTACATATTTCATTCTAGCTAAAGCAGTTTATGCTGGTCATCCTCCTCTTTGGTTAACAATATCAGGTTTTGTGGTAGGAACATGGTTAGCTTTTAGACCATCAGGGTGGGCTGTATCAGGATTGAATAGCGGGGCAAAATATGTAGGTTTGTCAGAGTATGTAGCAGGTGTATTATCGAGCATCGCTTCAAACTTACCAGAAGCTGTAATTGCAATCATATTAATTACTTCTAAAATAGGTGATAAGGCTACAAATCAGCTTATGGCAGTAGTGACAGTATTATCAGCAGCAGGTTTTAATACAATTATTCTTGGAATTGCCATCTTAATTGCTACTTTAAAAAAGAGAGGTAGTATTGATGTTCCTGATGATCTTAAAAAAAGAGAATCACCAATCATCAGATGGGCTATTGTAGCACTACTAATGACAGTAATCTTTGGTTTTGTTCAGTATTCTTATTTTGGTAAAGATGATTTAAATCTGGCACAACTTACAATACCAGTAGCAGCAATGCTTGCAGCTAGTTATGTTATTTATCTTGTCTACTTAATTTTTGTAAAAGATAATGCCAGTAAAATGACTAAACACTTAGAGGATAATGGAGACGAGACAGAAGAACAACACAAAACAGATGAAGAGCACACTAAGAGTAATTCTAATGATCATGCTCTTCTTTCCAAACCATTAACATTTCTTCTTCTCATACTAGGATTTGTAGGGATTTACTTTGGTGGTGAAACTCTTACAGAAAGTGTTCAGCATTTGATAAGCAATGTTACTTTCTTTTCTTCTCCAAAAGGGCCTTTAACAGCAGCTCTGATATTAGGTGCAGCTGGAGCAGTTCCTGAGCATGGAATTGCGATTATTTCAGCAGCGAAAGGTGAAATAGAAGTAGGAATTGGTAATGCAATGGGGGGAATTCTACAATCAACATTACTGATTTTTGGTATTATTGGAATCATGGTTTCAATAACTCTTCATCCATTTATACTAATTCAATTAGGATCAATTGCAGGAACGCTCTGGTTTGTTAAAAGATGTATTCAGGATGGAAGATTTGATACGTTTGAGGGTATAATGATTATATTACTTCAAACTCTCGTTTTCATTATACTATTTGAGGACATAGCAATTCTTATATGAAGAATATGAACCTCATTTTTTTCATTTTTCTCTTTTTCATCATTTAAGAAATTGTAGACTTGACTGAAACTAAACTTCATCATTTTCCTTTCTGGGTTTAAATATTCTACACTAGACTTTATGTTATGCATAGCCACCAGATTCTACCTAGTACGGATCAAACTGAGAAGGAGGTAGTATTATTACACAAGAATGGGGAAATCATCTCTATAAACAGATCCGTCTATCAAGTTAGAATTTACAGGGAACCAAATAGAAAAATTTTCACAACATCAGTTGAAAGAGCGTATCTAATTTTAAAAAAGAACGATTATGATTATTCAGAAGCAGACTTTTACTATAATAATAAAAATGAAGGATGAAGTATCAATTTACTTCATCGAATACTTTTTCTATAACACCTAAAGCCCATTTTAGTTCAGATTTTGTTACTACTAAGGGAGGTGCAAACCTAATTGAAAATTCATGTGTTTCTTTAGCAAGTAAGCCTATAGGAGAATTATTCATCATTGCCTCAGTATAGGGTCGAGCTTTATCATTTAGCTCAATAGCGATTAAAAGACCTTTTCCTCTAACTTCCTTAATTTTCTTTGGATATTTTTCTTGAATTCTTTTTAAACCATCAACAAAGAATTTACCAAGCTCTAAAGATATTGCAGAATAATCTACTTCTTTGATAAGATTGCACACAGCATCTAGTACAGCCATTCCTAAACTATTTCCCCCCCAAGTGGAACCGTGAGTTCCAGGAGTAAGAACATCCATTACAGCCCAACTTGATAAAACACCAGATACTGGAAAAACTCCTCCACCAACCGCTTTAGCAACAATGGTAATATCAGGTTTGATACCTTCATGATCAGAAGCAAAAAGAGATCCTGTTCGACAGAGACCAGTTTGGATTTCATCAGCAATTGTTAGAATGTTGTTTTTCTTACAAATTGCTTCTATTTCTTTCAGATATCCTTCAGGAGGAATTAAAACTCCTGCTTCTCCTTGAATTGGTTCAAACATGAATGCTACGGTATTTTTTGTAATGGCTTTTTCTAGTTTTTCAGCGTCTCCATAAGGTATAATCTTAAATCCAGGTGTTTTGGGACCAAAATTCTCGTAAGCATCCGGGTCTGTTGAAAATCCTACAATTGTGATAGTTCTACCGTGAAAATTATTCTCACAAACGATTATCTCTGCTTTGTCTTTCCCAACGCCTTTTTTCTCATAACCCCATTTTCGAGCGATTTTCAATGCAGATTCAACTGCTTCTGCACCAGTATTCATGGGTAGAAATGTTTCATATCCTGTTAATTCACACAGTTTCTTTGCAGCTAATCCCATTGCATCATTGCAAAATGCTCGTGATGTTAATATCACTTTATCCAATTGTTTTTTCA
>JAGLOH010000285.1 GCA_023139025.1 Candidatus Heimdallarchaeota archaeon
CTGTAGGAACAAGACCAATCTCACCAACGCCTTTAGAACCAAAACCTCCAATTTCTTCTGGCACTTCAATTAGAATAACTTCAACCTCAGGAGTATCTTTAGCTTTAACTATTTGGAGATCCTTCATTCGCAAAGAATCTGGTACTCCTCTAGTTGTCGGAAAACTTTCCGAGAGTGTGTGTCCAAGTCCCATATGAACTCCTCCTTCAAACTGACCAGCGCAAGCCATAGGATTAATTGCTTTTCCGACATCATGGGCTGCGATTATTTTCTTAAGATTACCTTCTTCGTCAAGAAAAGCCATTTGTACTGCATAACTAAAAGCTAAATGTGTCACAGGGTTATCTACTTCTGTTCCTGGTTTGACAGTGAAGTTAGTAATGTATTCTCCATGAAATTCTTTACCTGCTAAATCTTTTAGTGACTTTGATTGAAGTGCAAGAGCTAGTTTCTCTGCAGCAAACTTTGCTGCCATTGTATCCAGAGCAGTACCTCTTGATGCTGTAGTCATACCGCATTTTGTTGTTGGGTAACTAATGGATTTAACATTCATCTGACCTGGAGGAATATCAGTAAGTTCAGTAACAACTTGAGTAATTACAGTAAACAATCCTTGTCCCATTTCTGTAAATCCGGTTAAGATTTCAAGTTGCTCATCTTCAAGGACTTTGATAAGTACTCTTCCAGTATCTTCAAGTCCATTTCCAATACCTGTGTTTTTTATCCCACAAGCAATTCCTGTAGGAACTTTTGATTTCTTGTAAACATCTTTTACTGCATCTAGACATTTTTGCATTCCAATGACAGTTTTTGTCATCTTTTGACCAGTTGCAAATCGTTGACCATCTTTGAGAATATTCTTTTCTCTAATATCGTAATCATCAATATCAATTCCATCTTCCCTCATTTTTTCAACAATCATATTCAAGCAAGATTCAATTGCAAAGGAAGTTTGATTAACCCCAAATCCACGCATCGCTCCACAGGGAGGATTGTTAGTATATACAGATTTTGCATCAACATCTACATGTGGAACATAATAGGGACCACAACAATGTCCAGCTGCACGTTCAACAACTTTAGCACCGACTGATGCATAAGCTCCAGAATCTGCGATAAGTTTTAATCTAACAGCTGTAAGTTTACCATTTTCATCAGCTCCTACTTCATAATTCATTGTCATAGGATGACGTTTTGGATGCATGAGTAGGGATTGTTCTCGAGTAAGAACAGTTTTGACGGGTTTCTTTAGCAAAAATGAAGCAACAGCTGTTTGGGCTTGACAAGAAAGATCTTCTTTTCCTCCAAAAGCTCCACCATTAGTAACAAGTTCTACGATTACTTCCTCATTCTTCAATCCTAATACTTCAGCTATCTGTCGTTGATCTTCATGTACACCCTGTCCTTGACTGTATACATGAACACCATTTTCTGTTGGGATTGAAAGACTGCTTTCAACTTCCATGAAAGCATGTTCTATACGTTGTGTTTTGAATTGCTGTTTTATCACATATTTGGATTTAGTAAATGCTTCGTTAACGTCCCCTCGACCAAAGAAAGTATGTCCTAAAAGATTTCCTTTCTCATATAATTTCACAGAATCTTCAGCTAAAGCTTTTTCAGGATTGTCTACTGGTTCAAGAACTTCATATGTAATTTTGATTTTATCTAGAGCAGCCCTTGCATGGATCATTCAATCAGCAACAACCATTGCTAAAACAACTCCTACGTATTTTGTTAATTCACCTTCTGCAACAAACACTGACCAATCAGGAATTATATGCCCTATGACTCTTTTACCAGGAACATCTTTTGCAGTAATTACTCTTACTACACCACAAGCCGTTTGGGCTTGAGAAATATCTATATTTATGACCTTAGCTCGAGGATGTTCACTTAAAAATAAAGCTCCATGAAGCATATTTTCTACTTCCATATCAGCTATGTAGGGTTTCTTACCTAGAGCCATATCGACACCACGGTAGCGTTGAGTACTACTACCAACACCATGTTCTTTTGGCTGAAATTCTCGCTCAAATCCATATTGTTCTCCAAAGAATTTATTTCTTCGAGGAGGACCAGAAATGTCTTGATTCTTTGATTGCCAATTTTCTTCAGCTGTTTCCATTGCATCTAATATGCGCTGGTACCCTGTACAACGACAAAGATTTCCTGTTATAGCTTTGGCTTTCTGTTCTCTGGTTGATGTTGGGTGTTGATCAAGGAAACCCTTGATTCTTATCAAAAGTCCGGGACTGCAAAAACCACATTGAACAGCTCCTTCTTTGACTAAAGATTTTGAGAGTATTTCTTGCTCCACTAAATCTAAACCTTCAACTGTGACAATTTCTTTTCCCTCAATAGATTCTGGTTTTTGTCTACAAGAAACCATAGCTTTACCGTTTATTAGAACAGTACAAGCACCACAAAAACCTTGTCCAGAACATCCATCTTTACAACTTTTTATCAAACAGACTTCTCTGAGAACATCAAGAACACTCATACCTTCTTCGTACTCAGCAGTTACTTCTTTTCCATTGAGAGTAAATGTAACATTCATTCCATCACCTTAAATGCTTCCCAATCTTCAAGGGTGTTAATATTAATTGTAATTCTCTTATCATTAACAGATATAATCTTTGCTTTCTGTAAATCCTTTTGTTTGTTGATTTCAAAATCAAGACGAGAGTCTGAACTACATGATCTGAGAATACTCTTGAATTTTTCAGAAATCAACACAGGATGTCCTCTTTTCCCTTCAAATTCTGGTATTGTAACATTAATATTTAATGAGAAAAGACTAGTTGCTAATTTGTTCCATACTTCTTCTTTTGGGCAAGGAACATCTAAAGGTAGGATAAATGCTCCTTGACTATTTGTTTGTTCTATAGTTGTTAATCCACATTGTATGGAAGAAAAAGGACCTTTTTCAGGATTCAAATTAACTGAGATATGTGTTCCCATTAGTTCCATTATTTTTTCGCGATAGAGATCTGCATAATTCCCTAAAACAGCAATGATTTCGGTAAAACCTATTTTCTTGAGTATTTCAATTTGATATGAAAAAAATGGTTTGCTTCTATAATCTAACAATCCTTTTGGAACACCCATTCTTTTCGATTCTCCAGCTGCTAGAACAATTACTGGAATTTTTTTCAAATCAAAACTCATTATACCTACCAATAGGTTATTTTCTAGAATTTTTGAATAAAAAGATTTTGTACCTTAAGATATTTATCCTGCCTTCGAGCTTCAAGATCTAAAACATCCAAAGTGAATTCT
>JAGLOH010000286.1 GCA_023139025.1 Candidatus Heimdallarchaeota archaeon
TGAAGGCCAAGTATGCTATCTCCGAATGCTGGAACAAAAATCGGTACATTTTTCTCGTAAGCAGCTCTAACAAATGAATCAGGGTCTTCTAATTTTTCTCCTATTAAAGACATTAATTGTCTTGTAGATATTGCTAAAATATTGTTTGAATCTTTATTCTTCTCATAAATTTCGCTAAAGATTGGTTGAATATTGTCCTCGAGTTTCATAAACGATTCATCAGCAACAAATGCATCATATATTCTGTCGATTGATTTTTCTCTTAATTCTGAATCTGAGGAATAAGGTACTTGACGGATGTGTTCTCCACCAAAAGCTTCAATGATGTCATGTGTTACGTTGGCACCTGTCGTTACTATAACATGTACCATATCATTTCTTATCATATCAGTAATGATTTTTTTCATACCTCCTGGAACAAGAGCCCCCGCTATTCCAAGAAAAACAGTAGCTTTCTTTTCCAGCATTTCTGAATAAATATCAATTGCCTTTGCGATTCTTCCAGCTCCAAAAACACCTGAATTCTTGAACTCATTTGCAATGTCATTAATTGTAGCATCTTCATCTAGATTAATGGGGCTGATTCTAGAATGTTTATCCTTGTGATTCATTAGGTTCCAGAGTATTATTTTATTTGCCTTCTTTAGCCTTTTCGATAAGTAATTCAATTTCTCTTGCTCTAAAAGGAGATTCTTCTAATTCAGTATGGTCAATTGGACAAATATATCTTTTCTCCTCAGCCACATTAATGATTCCTAGTGGTAAATTGCAAATGTAAACTCTTCTACAAGTTCGACAATAGAGAGTAGAACGAGTTGCTTCTTCAAAGATTTCAAAATCAGAATCAATTGCACAAACCGGACAAGGGAATATACAAATTGTAGGGCGAAAACTTTCTTTCGGAGACATACTTATCAACGGAGCTCATCAATAATTGCATAATTATTATTGATTATTAGTTTATTAACTTTAGGGATTCCTTGCTTAAAGCCACAATCTGAATTCAGGGAAATGAAAAACTTCGTTATCACTCAAAACAAACATTTCAACTTTTTCTAAGTCAACTTTCTCACGTAGAATAGGAGACAATAGACTAGACTTATTCTTTGGATTGATAGGTGTTCCAGTAGAATAGTCAGTAAAAGCTGGAAGAACTAAAATTTTCTTAGTCATATTGTTGAGCGGACCTAACATAAAGGCTTGAGCTCTAATCTTCTGTAATTTTTTAATTCGAGCTTGTAAAATAGGATGCTCATGTCCGATTATTATAAACTGAGCTTCTTCTGGAATGGTTTCAGGAAGTTGTTGATCACCATGAATGAAGAAGTATTCCTCCAAATGAAAGGACTCATCATGAAATGTAACATTATCAAAATCTTGCAAAGCCCATGTCAGAAAGATATCATGATTCCCCTTAATGATGTGGACTTGAGATACTTTGGAGGAAACTTTTCTTATGAATTTTTTTACATCTCTGTTCTCAATTTTAGAAGGTTCGCTAAAACTATGTTTTACATCTCCATTGAGTATGAGATATTTTGGTTCAAGTTTGGTAAGATAAGTAATAAAAATTTCAATCTGTTTATCAGTCTGATTATGAGGAACAAATGTTCCTTCTTCTCTCATAATAGATTCAATACCCAGATGAAGATCAGCTGCAACTAGAGCATTAATGTCCTCTAAGAACAGCAAGGGTAATCCATTAACAATCTTCATTTTATCATTAATATTAAATAATTCTATGGACATTAACTCCCCTATGCTAAAAATCGATTGAAACAATATATAGACTTGCCTCTTTGTCTATTTCTAAAGTATAAAATGAAATATTTTGGGGAGTTTTCTCTAAGTTTAATCATTAATTCTCTTTTTTTGAACCAATTATAACTAATCTAGAAGCATATATCTTCTTACATGCTTCACAACAATGAAAAACTATTGAACTCATTTTTTCTCCAATTAAATAGAGAACAAAATTCTGTTGCCATTCGCTATTTTCTGCTGATAATTCCTTTAATAATGATCTATAAAGCTGGTGAGCTACTATCTCAAAACCTGTTATTCTCGATTTATCAAAATTTAGTATATCTGAAGAACTTGAATGTACCAAGTGATTAAAGACATTAATGCATTCAAGTATAGATTTATTCAAGTTATAGAAATATTCCATTGTTTGTAGGTGCATGTTGATGTGTTCTTGAGATAATAAGGAGACTAAATCTGCCATTAATTTAGCAGCATTTTTTAGATTATTGAATATTGGGTCATATTGATTGATTGACATAATTTCTTTATCTAGGGGCTGATAAATGGTAGTAGTTATATCATCGATGAAATTGAGAACATTCTGGTAAAGTTGTTCCATTTTATCTGCTCTTTCCTCAATACCCGGATGATAAAGAAGTGTTAGCGTAACAAGATCTGCCATTCGAATTAATGTATCACTTACTAAAACAGAACATTGCAGAATTGTATCAACAACTTCTTTCTGAGTTCTTTTTTCACCCGACATAAATGAATTACCAAATAGTAAGATTAGCATTCAAGTATAAAGATATTATGGGAAAAGGAAGAAAAACCAAAAAAAATTACATCAATTTAAATCTTTTAATCCAATAAGTAGATAAATCCAATCGGAATAACTCATACTCTTCAGTTTGTATACCATCAAGGACTTTTGTTATTGAATCTACAGAAATTTCTTTTAGTTGCGTTTTTTGAGAGTTAGGTGTTGCTGTGATATTTGCTATTGAAAAAATAGCTTCTAATGTATAGTGATCTGATGCAATATCGTTATATTCTGTCTCACTTCCTATGTTTGAACTTATGAATGATGTATTCAAGTGTTGATTAACAAAGATATAATCTATTCGAGACTCATAATTTAATACATTTAGAGTATGACCTGGATTGGTTGGATGAAGAGTCCTATAAACATCTGTAAAATTATGAACTTTCGAAGAGTAATTACCATATGCTTCATCGCTTGGATTAAGTAACATTGTTGCAGGACCATACCCAAAGTCAGTGAACGTACCTCTTGTGGTGTCGTTTACATCAACGGGTGAGAGAGAATTCAAATCACCTACATACATGATAGGAACATCACCTAAATCATCCATGTAATTGATTATCCCTTCTTGTTCTTTTTCTCTACGTTGCTCATTAAAATCACCTTCACAGCATTTAAGATGATATCCTATGATATGTACTTCTTTCCCATAAATATCCACAACAGCATGAAGAAAATCAGAAGCTAAATAAT
>JAGLOH010000287.1 GCA_023139025.1 Candidatus Heimdallarchaeota archaeon
AAAGAGAATTAGAAATTCAAAGTCAGCAAACTGGGAGCACAAGATATATTCTAGAAGAAATTGAAGAACTCTAACATATTTCTTTTTCTCCACTTTTATTATTTTGATAATGTCCTACCGTTAGCTTTTTTATTTGCTAATTTGCCATTGATTGAAAATGAGTGAAACAAAGCCAAAGAAGAAAAGAAGGGCCAATTTTGCAATGTTGAATAGGGAAGTAATCAAACCAGGTTATTGCGTATCTTGTGGTGGATGTGAAGCAGTATGTCCTGTATATGTAATCTCAATTGAACAACTTATACCAAAATTAGTTGGAGGTTGTATTTCGTGTGGTGCTTGTGTGGATGTATGTCTGCGATATAAACAACGAAAAGAACAGCCTAAATATGATGATACAAGTTTGGGGGAGATAATAGAACTTTACAAAGGACATTCCGTCTTCGAAGATGTCAGAGAAAGAGCTCAAAACGGTGGTATAGTAACAACTTTGCTCTTGAACGCTATGAGCAAGGGAGATATTGATAGTGCGTTAGTTACAGGGCATATTACTGATTTATTGGGCCCCGTTCCAGTTTTGGCACTTAATAAGCTTGATATTAAAAAATCTGCACGTTCAAAGTATACATTAAATCCTGCTTTAACAAAATTAACTTCAATAAAACTTAGTCAGAAAAACTCAGTAGCTGTTGTAGGATTACCATGTCATACTGATACATTAACAAATGCTATCAAAATGAAGAATTTAGGTGCTGATTATCGAGTAAAATACAAAATTGGTCTCTTTTGTATGAGTTGTTATGATCCAAGGAATTTCAGAAATATCATAACTCAAAAACTTGGCTTGAGTGCTGATGAACTTAGTAAAACAGATTGTGCTCGAGGTAAATTTTTCTTTGTGGGTTCAGATGGAACAACTGATATAAAAATCAAAGAATGTGCTGAAGCAAAAGCTGAAGGATGTAAATATTGTAAAGATTTTTCTGCTGAATTCGCAGACATATCCATAGGGAATGTGGGTGTTGATGATGATAGTAATATAATCATTATTCGTACTCAAGCAGGAAAAGAATTGTTTGATTTAGCTCTTAAGGAAAATGTTCTAGATGTTGAAAAAATAGAACAAGATAAGTGGTCTGAAGTTCTAGTTGCGGCTCTTAAATTGTCATCAATTAAAAAGAAAACAGCTAAACCTTTACCTCCTATCGAAACTAATTAATCCTTCACTTACTCTTATTTCAATAGGTGAGAGCAATAACAAGAGTAGAATTAATACCGTTAAAACTACCAATTGTAGCTAAAAACGATAATATAGGCGCTCTAATTATAAGTTCTCTCCAAAAAGAAAAACTGGACATCAACGAAGGCGATGTTTTTGTAATTGCTCATACTATCATCTCAAGAGCAGAAGGTAATGAATATTTCTTACCGAAACTTTCCCCTTCTCCTTTTGCAGAATACATTGCAAGAAAAACTGGTAAGGATCCTGCTCTAGTCCAGTTAATTGTCAGTGAAGCATCAAAGATTCTTAAAGTGAAAAATAACATTATTATTACTAAAACAAAACATAATTGGATTTGTGCGAATTCTGCCGTTGATCAGTCAAATGCCCGTCCTAATAGTGCGGTTACTCTTCCCGATGATTCCAACAAATCAGCAATGGCAATAAACAAAACCCTAACCGATTTTCTAAAGAAAGATGTGTCTGTAATCGTATCTGATACACATGGAAGGGCATTAAGACGTGGAGCTATCAATGTGGCAATTGGTTCTTACAATTTTCCAGTAATTGATGATTCAAGAGGAAGAAAAGATATTTTTGGGTATGAACTTACATCAACAATAGTAGCTTTAGCTGATGAAGTTTGTTCAGCTGCAGAACTAGTGATGGGACAAGCAGGAGAGATGATTCCTGTTGTTATTATAAGAGGGATACAGTTCAGATCTCCAGTTTCTGGTGTTGAAGAGCTTCAATTTGACGATGAACGGCGTCTTTTTAGATAAAACAGCTATCAATTGTCACCAACAGTAATTTAAAAACGTTATAATTTTAACCTAGCATGTAAACTTTCTAAGAGAGGTGTTCTTTGTTGTTTAAAGGAACTCGAAAATCTTCCAAAGAAAAAGCAAATGAAGAATTGGGAAAAGCACGATTAGCAGCTCAGCAAAAGAACTTCAAAGAAGCTGCCAAGTTTGCAGAGTCTGCAATTGAAATTCTAAAAGAAGAAGATAATAGAAAGCAAATGGACGTGGCTAAAGCTCTACAAAATGAATACTTGGGAATGAGTGCAATAAAATATAACAAAGCATTAGAAGCAGCTAATTATCTAGGTCGTTCTGGTGGTTTTTACCAAAGATTAGGTATGATTGCTGAATATCAAAGAGTATTTGAACAACAAGCTAAAATCCTTAGAGTCATGGCGATACAACAGATGAAAGAAAGAAGGTTTGTAGATGCTGCATCATATTTTGAACAAGCTGCTATGGCCTATCAGCGCCTGGATGACAAAGCCGATGAGATGGATTGTAAAGCTAAATCATACATATCTAGAGCTGCTGCAGAAAAGCATATTTCTGGTAGAAAATTATATCTTAAAAAAGCAGTAGAGTTAATTGAAGAAAGAGGTTCTGAAGAACCAATTATAAAAGCTCATCTGGCTTTCTACAATGCCCTTTTTGTGGAGGATGAAAAACCAGAGATGGCGTTGAAATATTATGCTGAAGCTTTGCAAAATTATCAATTAGCTGGTTCTAAGAGTAGAATTCAAGAGATAAAAGAAAAAGTAGAAAAGCTTACGAAAAAGCTTTAATTATTTTGTCTTAGTTTTGTTTAAACATGAAATTGAGGGGGCAGTAAACAAACCTTTAAAAGATTCTTAAAGCATAGATTCCTAAAATAAAAACCAGAGGTTTTGCATATGGTAAGTATAATACAATCATTAAAAGTTTCAATTCTGTTCTTCTTTCTTGGTTTAATACCTTTAGTTGTTGCTTTGATCTCGTTCGGAGCTTTACTTAATGGAGGAATTGCAGAATTAGGCTTTATCGCACTCGACGCGTCTACTGTAGGCTATGTATGGTTTATTGGTTTAGTCGTTGGTCTATTAGTCTTCTTCATTGGGTTGTTCAAAGCAATTGGAGACATTACAGAATCTGCCTTAATCGAATAATCAGAAAGCCTACAAGAGCCTACTACCACTCTTATTAAATATCCTTATTCTAGATTTTTTTATTTTCTGGAAGTTAA
>JAGLOH010000288.1 GCA_023139025.1 Candidatus Heimdallarchaeota archaeon
TAATAAAAAACCAAGAAAACCTAGAAAATAGAGATCTATTAGAAAGCAAAATCAAAGCTCTAAATAATTGTTTTACTAGCAAGCAGACTTTCGTTGAAAAAGCACTTACTGATTTGTTAATAGCTCAAGAACTATATGCAGTAAAGAGATTTGCGGAAATCTATCCGTTATTAAGGAAATATAAAAATCAACTTCATAAGATTGAAGTTCTCGAAATGCGTGTTTTCATGGAAGCTTTCATCCAAGTTGGTGCTTTCAAGAATGGTGATCCTTTAGGGCCTGCTCTACAGTACATGGCTATAAAAAAATGTAGACAACATGGTTTTAGTAGATTAGAAAACAAGCTTTTAAATTATCTAAGCTTACAAGGAGACGACACAATTAGAATGAGAGTTTGAGGATTGACTTTGAGACAATAATTATATTCTCTCATTCCTTAGCTTTGTATCTATCGTTATCTGCAAAGAATTCCATGCTAGAATATCCTGCATGTATTTTTGCGGAATGAGTCTCTCCTTCCAAAATATAGAAACGATCTCCTTTAGTGTATTTTTGTTCATTGTCCACTATTGTTAATGTGATTTGCCCTTCTAGCACAATTCCCCATTGAGCTCCATGTGAGTGTGCGGGAACTTCTACATCTTGGTTGAAATGCATAAAGACAATTTGATGATTCTTATCCTGGGATAAATAGGCTGTAAGTCCTTGTATTGGAATATCTGCTTCAGGTAGTTTTCTTATTGCTTCTGGAAATACTTCTTTCATGATAAACGCATGTAGTGTGAAGTAGCGATTTATAAGGATTGATGAAAAGGAGGGTTTTGTTAATCAGAATTCAACCCCCCAAAAGTCGTCAGGTCTATCTTACCACAGAAAATTATAATTGTGTGGTAAGATTTTCTACAATCATTTTTTTCGCGATTATGACACAACTTGTGACCATAACTTGTGGTTAACCTATTTTAAAAGGATAGACTATGTTAGGATAGGTGCAAAAAATGGAAAAGAACGCAAAAACTCTTGAGACAATTGCAAAACAAATCAGAAGGGAAAAAACTAAAGCAATGACAGCTTTAATCTTACACAAAGGGTCCTTCCTTTAATTTCCTCTTCTGAATTTCTTCTATATTTCTGTTAATAATCATGTTTTGTTTGTATGTCTCTAATAATGTTTGACTACCCCTTCTGAAATTCAAATGGAAGGGAGATAATGGCCATTTTACCTTTAGTACATAGGTCTCAAATCCAATAATATTCGTTCTTCAACCTAGGCTTAGAATGGGTTTTTACTAGTCTAAAAATCAATTGATTCCATTAGGACTTTCGCAAAATATTAATGTATATCTGTATAGATGTTTTGATGAATGTGATAGGCCTATGAGTGATGAGCAAAGAGAATGTCCAAAATGTGGGGCATCAATGATCAAAAGAGAGAACTATCTTCCTGATGATTATGATTTAACTGAAATTAGGAAATTCTGGTTATGTGGTTCTTGTATGTATTATGAACCAATAGAATAGGAAAATTAGTTTTTGTTTACTTGTATCTCTGCTCCTGGCAAAAGTTCGCTTAGCAACATCTCGATTTGTTCTTGTTTATCATTGAATGCAATAACTTGGATATCATGCTTATTCAGTTGAGCAAACTCAGATAATTTTTGCCTGCAAGATCCACAAGGTAGAACAGGTGGTGAACTTTTTGAAAAAACTACCACAGCTTGAATATCATTTTCACCACTGTTGATAGCTGTCCCTATAGCGTTAACTTCAGCATGAAGAGCAAGATAATCTGAGAACTCAACATTACAACCAGTATAGATGTTACCACTTTTCATTAGCAAAGATGCACCAACAATAAAATCACTGTAAGGAGCAAAAGCATTGACACTTGATTCTTCAGCACGTTGTTTAAGTTTGGGGAGATGTTCATCAAGGTTCATGTAACTCAAATAAGAGTCGTTCTCAAGCACTAAAAATCTTCCGTAGCTTCAAGGAAATTTTATCTTAAAACAATACCTTTTTATCTATATCTCATTTTGTTAATAATGCGAATATCAATTGATGTTTGCTCATCTGTTGTATCCTACCTTAACGAGTAGGAACGCGATCAGAAAGATTGCGATTATGTTCAAAAACGGAACAATTATAAACAAAGGGAATAAAAACCCTACTCGCGCAATAGTTTGCGTGTTTATCACCTCCAGGATTTATGGTAATCCCTAAACGATTATGTTTAGTTAGCTGACAATAACTCTCCTAGAAGGCGAAAACTGATTTCTAGAGTAACCTACACTATGCATACGCCATGTAGTGGATGACTCGGCTAGGGAGCCGATGAAGGGCGCGGTAAGCGGCGAAACGCTGTGGGAAGACGCAGACAGTCTACGATCCACAGATTCCCGAATCGGATTTCCGGTTATAGTCTAATAAACTGTAACAGCCAGTAATGGCGGGGAACGCAGGGAACCAAAACATTCAAGTACCTGCAGGAAAAGAAAACAATTGTGATTCCGGTAGTAACGGCGAGTAAACCCGGAACAGGCCAAACCGAATTCCTTTTTTGAAAAATTAAGGTAGATGTGGTGTTTTGACTACAACATAGACCGAAAGCGTGAAGTTGAAGACCCCTGGAAAGGGGCGTCATAGAGGGTAATAACCCCGTAAACGTAAGCGCTCGGCTTAGTAGTATCAAGACTAGCGTGGCTTGGATTTGTCGCGCAAATATGGGAGAACTAACTCCCAAGCCTAAATACTCCCCTAGACCGATAGCGCACTAGTAACGTGAGTGAAAGTTGAAAAGTATTCGAAATACGAGAGTGAAAAGTCCCTGAAACTACATGGTAACAGACGTGGATGGCTTGAAAGGGTAGAGTCTCGGTGAAGGAAACCATCGCGAGGTGGTAGTACGAGCTGAGAGGACCAGAGTTATCCGTTCCGTCTTGAAACACGGGCCGAGGAGTTTATGTCTGTGGCAAGCCTAAGTTAATACGGTGGCGTAGCGAAAGCGACCAGCGCGCAGCTTCGGCAAGGCGCGACGTCCGATAAGGGCGTGAAGTCACAGGTGTAAGACCCGAAAGCAGTTGATCTATCCCTGACCAAGGTGAAGCGCTTCGAAAGGAGCGTGGAGGCCTGTAGGGTTATTGATATGCAATTCATTCCTCTGAGTTGGGGATAGTGGCAAAAGACCAATCTAAACTGCTGATAGCTGGTTCCCCCCGAAGTATCACCACAGGATAGCGT
>JAGLOH010000289.1 GCA_023139025.1 Candidatus Heimdallarchaeota archaeon
GTAGGAAAGTTTTTTCCAACAGGTGCGCACAAAGTTGGTGCAACTTTTGGTTGTTTAGTACCTCGTTTGATAACTGGTCAATTTAATCCTGTAACCCATAAAGCAGTTTGGCCAAGTACTGGAAATTATTGTAGAGGTGGTGCATATGATTCTGCTCTCCTTTCTTGTGAATCTATAGCGATCCTCCCTGAAGAAATGTCTGCAGAAAGATTTGAATGGCTAAAATCTGTTGCAGGAGAAGTAATTAAAACACCAGGGAGTGAGAGTAATGTTAAGGAAATCTTCGATAAGGTTTGGGAATTAAAGAATACAAGAGATAATATCTTTGTTTTCAATCAGTTTGATGAGTTTGGTAATTATCTGTGGCATTATGATGTTACTGGAAATGCAATAAAAGAAATCTTAGACACAGAATTAAATGGTGATAATCCACATGGTTTGGTTTTAACCACAGGTTCAGCAGGAACCCTTGCATGTGGTGATTTCCTCAAAAAGGTCTATCCTCAGATGAAGGTTGTAGCAGGCGAAGCTCTTCAATGCCCAACAATGTTAATGAACGGTTATGGAGCTCACACAATTGAAGGCATAGGTGACAAACATATCCCTTGGATTCATAATGTGAGGAATACAGATTTAGTTATTGCAATCGATGATAAAGATACACAACAAATTATGAGATTATTTAACGAACCAGCAGGTCATAAGTATCTGAGAGAACAGGGTGTTTCAGATGAGTTAATTGACCAATTGCATTTATTAGGAATATCAAGTATAGCTAACATGTTAATGGCTATTAAATACGCTAAATATTTTGAACTAACAGACAAAGATGTAGTTGTAACAGTTTTTACTGATTCCATGGAGCTCTATCAATCAAGATTGTTTGAAATGAACGAGGGACAAGGAGCTTTTACTAGCAATGATGCGTTACGTGCCTTTCATTCAAATCTCGCGGGGCAAAGAACAGATAACATGCTTGAACTTAATTACTTACAAAGAAAAAGAATTCATCATTTGAAATATTTTACCTGGATTGAACAACAAGCCAGAAATCTAGATGAGCTCAATGCTCAATGGTACGAACCTGATTATTGGGAATCAATTCAAAATTCAGTGAATCCAATAGACGAGTTAATTGTATCTTTTAATGAAAAAGTAGAGAAAATTTGAGGTTTTCAAGCACAAATCTGAGGGTTTGTGATTGACCTTCATCACACCCTTTTTTCATTCTTTTCCATAGGCTTGGTTTATTTTCTCGTGGTCTTCCCTCTTTCTTAATTGCGCCATTTCTAATCAGTATCTGTAAAACAACTATCTGACCTACTTTTTATACCAATTTACTCTTTTTCTAAAATTCACTATCAATTTTTTCCTCGTATATAAATGAAAGTACAGATTATACTTTGAAGAACATATGACCGAAGTCATTAGAGGAGATACTAAAGAATTGAAAAAAGATTTGATATCTTCACTAATTGACGTAGAAATAGATTCAAAAGAGAAGTTTCTTCGATCACTTGAAAAGCAGGAAGAGAAAGTACAAATATGTATTGATGAAATGATTGAGGTTCTTCAAGAACATATCCATAGAGAGTTTCTTATTCAAGCAGTAACTCAATTTGAGAACCTTCAATTATTATTGATTGTTAAAAAATTAAATAATAGCAAACACTTTACAAGAAATCAGATAACAGTTAACTTTCTTGCAATTCTTGATAACCTATTAGCATCTGTTTATGATAAGTTATCACACTCTCATTTTAACATCCTTAGGGAAAATATGCAGGGTTTAAGTGGAGGAAAATCATTCAGCTATAATGAAATGAAAAAAATTCAGATTGAATTAATTCAGAAGGGGTACATATCAAAAATAAGGAAGTTAGGGTATACACTACGACTAAAGGACCAATATTGTCAGATAATTAATCATATGATGTCAATATATCCTCAACATATGGAAAAACTGAGTGCTATGGAGATTAAAGGTTATGATTTAGTTCATTCAAAATCTATTCCTAAAATTGAGGTAACACAGTCAGCAGCTGTAGTTGTAGGTTCATTAATCACAGACTATTTTAAGAAAAAAGATGAACAAACTCTGTTATGGAAGTATCTTGAAAATATAACAAATGAAGAGGAAGAAAAGATAAAGAGAAAGGTGTATCGTTTCAAATCTAATTTGAAAAATGAAAATTACAATTCAAATATATTTAGCTATAGTCTCTAATAATTTATGCACAATTTAGATTAGAACCTTCATCCTAAAGAACTTGCAATTAATAATCTATATTAATTCATTTCATCAGATTTATATAGTTCCCTAGAAGTGCGTTAAATATTATTTTGGAACGTGGAAATTTTGAATACTGATGGAACAGACCCACCAAATACATCTAAATCTCCGTTGGAAGAAGGGATTTCTGCTGAACCAACATCTGAAACAATAAGTTCTCCTGAGGCTGAACCTACTTACTTAGATGTATTTAAAAATAAAGATTTCATGAAATTGTTGACCGGTCAATTCTTTAGCAATTTTGGTGATGCAATATTTAGAATATCTATCATGTTTTTTGTCTATCGTATGACAGGATCAGCTACAGCTATGACATTAGTCCTAGCAGCTCAAACCATCCCATGGATAATTATCGGTCCCATTGCAGGTGTTTTTGCAGATAGAGTAAGTCGAAAAGCAATCATGATTGGAGCAGATATAGTAAGAGGGGTATCTATTATAATGCTTCCACTCCTCCCTTATGTCTTTTCAACCAACACAATTATTTATGGTGTGGTAATTATTAGTTTCATTCTCGGTGCTGCTTCCGCTACATTTGTTGCTCCCCGTTCTGCAGCAATACCTGAGATAACAGGAATGAGACTTTATGTCAAAGCTATATCCCTCAGCCAATTAGTCTTTCAAACATTAGCTGTGCTTGGACCAATTTTTGCTGCACCAATTTACGTTTTATTAGGAGAACAAACATTCTGGATAACAAGTGGTTGTTTCTTCGTTTCAGCCGTGATTATTTACTTTACAACTATACCTTCAGCATCAAGAGAAAAGAAAGAAAAAATAAGTTTCAAATTAGTTTTCAATGATTTAAAGGATGGATTCGCGTTTCTAATAAAACATCCAACTGTTAGACTGTTAATTTTCTTATTTACTTTCTTGATAATTGGAACAGCATTTGCTGGACCGCTTCTGCTCCCATATCTCTATGAAATAAAACATAA
>JAGLOH010000029.1 GCA_023139025.1 Candidatus Heimdallarchaeota archaeon
AAAGCCAGAAGAACCAAAACCAGAATCAGATGAAGATGAATTACAAGATCCAAGTGAAATTATTCAAGACGATTAATTTTCATAAAAAAGAATAAAAGGAAGGACAAATTAAGATTTTTCATAAGCTTCCATCAATTTTTCTACAAAATTATCCTCAGGAAAAGATCCTTCAAACTGAACATCACCTTGATTAATCACAGTTTTTGGAACGCCCATTACAAAATATTTTTGTGAGAGCAATGGAAATTCAGTAGCTTCAACCATCTCACCATAAATATTTGGATTTGCCATTGCTGCTTTATGAGCTAATCTAACAGCAGCTGGGCAATAAGGACAAGTAGGTGTTACAAAGACTTGAATCT
The DNA here is from genome assembly GCA_023139025.1 of Candidatus Heimdallarchaeota archaeon. Taxonomy (GTDB): domain Archaea; phylum Asgardarchaeota; class Heimdallarchaeia; order Heimdallarchaeales; family Heimdallarchaeaceae; genus UBA460. Next base: position 363 of record JAGLOH010000029.1, read on the forward strand.
TCATTGGTTTGTCAATCTTTTGAATTTTCTCTATATTCTCTTTTTTTAGAGTAATCTTTCCTGCTGAGATATCTAATATATCTTCCACCAATGAACCAAACTCATAACCACTTGGAATTCCAGTAAACACAACATTACGCTCTTCTTTTCCATGTAATATAATGGTTGGAAAGCGTTCAATTTTATATTTTTGAATTTCAGGAGGATTTTCTTCTTTATTAAAAAGTTCAATCTTAATCATGTTTTCAGGAGCGAGTTCCGCTAACAACTCCATGATTTCTTTTGTTTGAGCACATGTCAAACACTTCTCTTTATCTACAAATAACTTGGCAGTAACTTGGTTTTCCATGTGTTGGAAAATCTCTCTAACTTGCCTTTTGATATTATCGTCAACATCTACTGACATTTTAATTCACCTGCGTGTGTGCTATATTTACACACACTCAACCAAATATAAATATTTCTCTCTTGCAAAAAGAAAAAAAAAGATTAACCAGTTCGTTTAATTATATGATAACCAAATTCTGTTTTTACTAGACCTGAGAGTTCTCCTTTTGCTAATGAAAACGCTGTTTTTTCGAATTCCTTTACCATCTGTCCTCTAGTGAAGAATCCTAAACTTCCTCCTTTCTTTCCTGAAGAGCAAATTGAATGCTTTTTTGCTAGTTCTGCAAAATCAGTTCCAGCTTTTATTTCATTTAGTATTCGAATAGCTTCCGATCTTTTTTTAACGAGAATGTGACTTGCTTTAACTTTGGACATAATATCACCAAGTTTCCTTTTTTCAAGATATTAAAAAGTATTTGATTTATCATTTGGAGATAAGAATTCATTCTAGAATTATCCTTGCATCGATTGCCTTCAATCCTTCCTTAGTTGCTACAACAGGATTCAAGTCCATTTCCTTTATTACTTCATTTTCTTCGACAATCTTTGAAACATATACAACAAAATTACTCAGTTCCAACAAGTCAACTTTAGGTAATCCACGGTAACCGTCTAACACTTTCTTACCTTGTATTTCCTCTAGCATGTCTCTAACATCCTTTTCAGATACAGGAATTAAACGGAATGTTACATCTTTATAGATTTCAACAAAAATCCCCCCTATACCCAGAGCTATCATTTTACCAAACTGATCGTCTGTATTAGTTCCAATAAGAAGTTCCACTCCTTCAACCATTTCTTCAATACTAAAACCTTCAATTTCAGCTGATGGATAATAGTTCTTAACACTAATCAACATCTTACCATATGCTGTTCTTAATTCATTTTCTGAAGAAATTCCAATTTTAACTCCACCGGAATCAGATTTATGAATTACATCTTTTGATATTATCTTCAAAACCACAGGATATCCTATTTCATTTGCTTTTGTAACACATTCATCTAGATTTTTTGCAAAACACATTTTGTTTAATGGCAAACCAGCAAGTTTCATTATTGTCCTTGATTCTGCATAAGTAAGAATATGCCTTCCTTCAGCTAATATTTTGTCTAAAATGATTTTAATTTCAGAACTCATGATAATCACAGATATTCCTTAAATGGAATGTTTCAGCAGTAAGTTTACCTTAGACCTTTATCTTTTAAAAGCTTCCAAAGGCACTTCTATTTCTTTTCATCGAAGAACAATTATTTAAGCTTCAAAGAGAAAAATTTTTGATAGCTATATTTCTTTTAAATTAGAGAGAAGATAAGGTGAATCTATGAATTATAGAAATAAGATGGAAGAAATCATTTCAGGAAAAGATCGATTATCTGAGGAAGAGCGCTTAAAGCTAGACTTCAAACCTGACGAAATCCCTCCTCTTCCAAAAGGAGAAGAGGCTTTAAAAACTAGTACAAAGGCAGGATGGGAGACTGAAGCTATTATCAGAGCAATGATATCTAATCTGCATAATGGTAGAGATTGGGAATCATTATACATCTATGGTGGTTCTGGTAAAGTTGCCAGAGACTGGAAATCCTTCAATGAGACTATTGATCTCTTAAAAAATTTAGAACCAAATGAAACATTATTTTTGCAATCTGGTGTTCCTTATGGTAAGATGCAAACAACACGCTGGTCCCCCAGATGTGTTATAACAAATAGCGTTATTGTTCCACATTGGGCCCCTAATTTTGAAGAATTTGTGGCTTCAGGATTATCGGTCTATGGACAAATGACAGCTGGTTCATTTATATTCATAGGATTACAAGGTATTATTCAAGGAACTTATGAAACAATTGCAGCTGCGATCAAAACTGCAGAAAAAAAAGATCCTTATCAGAAATTATCGAATTTTGAGAAAAAGCTAATTGTTAGCGCTGGTTTAGGTTTAATGAGTGGAGCACAACCCCTATCAATCAAAATGTGTAATAAAATCGCTATAGTTGCTGAAGTAAATCCAAATTTAATAGATCGAATGTATAATACGGGAAGAAATCAAGGGGTTCCTTATCTTGATTATAAGACTGAATCTATAGAAGAAGCAATAAAAATTGCTAGAGAAGCAGCAGCACAAGATCAACCCATTTCTATAGGCGTTTTATGCAATGCTGTTGACCTTCTACAGTATCTTGTTGATAACAACATCACACCTCATGTTCTAACTGATCAAACATCAGCACATGATTTGTTAAACGGTTATTACCCCATGGGTATTTCCTATGATGAGGCGGATATTCTAAGAGTTGAAAGCCCTGAAGAATATATCGAACAATCTAGAAAGACCGTTATTCGTCATGTAAGTCAAATGGTTGAGCTAAATAAGCGAGGATCAGAAACATTTGATTATGGTAACAATATTCGACAACAAGCTTATGAATTGGGTGTGAAAGACGCCTTTGATTATGGAGGATTTGTTCTAGAGTATGTTAGACCACTTTTCTGTGAAGGAAAAGGACCTTTCAGATGGATGGCTTTGAGCAATGACCCCCAAGATATCAGAACTACTGATGACTACGCAAAGAAGTTATTCTTTGATGATAAGCAATTAGTGAATTGGTTGGAGTTAGCTGATAAATATATTCCTTTTGAAAATGGATTGCCTGCTAGAGTTTTTTGGGCAGGATTTGTTGGCCGAGCAGCTTTTGGAATGTTAATGAATAAACTTGTTGCAGAAGGAATTCTTAAAGCTCCTGTTGTTATAGGAAGGGATCATCTTGATGGTGGAAGTGTTGCATCCCCAAACAGAGAAACTGAAGGTATGAAGGATGGCAGTGATGCTATTGGTGATTTCCCTGTTCTAAATCTGATGGGGAACGCGTTGAGTGGAGCAACTTGGGTTTCATATCATGGTGGAGGTGGAGTGGGGGTAGGATATTCTCTTCATGCAGGACAAGTAATTCTAGCTGATGGAACTAGGCTTTCTCAAGAAAGATTATTCAGAGTATTAACCTGGGATCCAATGAGTGCAGTTTTAAGACATGCTGCTGCGGGATATGAGAAAGCTATTGAAATTGGAGAGAAACATCAATTAGTTATACCAGGAAAAAATGAGAATAAAGAATTTGACTATAATAAATTATATCAACACATAATTAGTTTGGTTAAAGAAAGAACAGGAATCGAGTTATTTCAACCACTAGAGAAACTAGAGTTAGATCTAACTTGATCCACTATACTTTTCTCCAACATAAGCATTTTTGAAAATAGTACATTAATCATTTTTATTTTTCAATTAATAATGGCAAATCAGGTATGACTAAGAGAACTTCTTTATCCAAACGTTTCGTGACTTATTCGTAACTTTAATAAAGACTTACCAGAGTTTTCGACCATGAAAGTTGTATATATTGGACATGGTTCCTCTGGCTGGACATCAGCTACCACTCTCCGTGCATGGGATAGAAATGCAGAAATCACCATAATTGACAAAAAAAATTATGATGCATATCATCCTTGTGCTATGCCTTATGCGATTGGTGGATTGTGGGAAGATGAGAGTCCTCTAATTGAATCTTTAAATTATGATATGATGAAGATAAACTTTTTGCGTCGTCATGAAGCTCTCAAAATTGATCGCCAAAATAAGAAAGTCAGTGTTAAAAATCTAGCAAATGATGAAGTTAGTGACGTTGAATATGATTATCTCGTTATATGCATTGGTTCTAAAGCAAAATTTCCTCCAATTCCTGGGGCTGATGGAAAAAATGTTCATGCTCTAAAATGGATTGAAGACTCTGCAAAAATACGAGAAGCTGCTGCGAAAGCTTCAAAAGCTGTTGTTTTAGGTGCTTCTGCAATAGGTCTTGAAGTTGCTACAGAACTCGCTCATAGAGGCATTGAAACTGTTGTTCTTGCTAGATCCAGAATCATGCGTTTACTAATAGATCCAGATTATGCAAATGAAACTGTAAAACTTCTAGAAGAGAAGCTCCCCAAGCTAAAATTCGTCATTGGAGTAGGGATAAATGAAATTGTTTTAGATGAAAATGGCATGGCAACAAAGGTTACAACTGATCAGGGAGATTTTGATTGCGATTTTGTTGTTGCAGCAACAGGTATTAGACCAGAAGTCACCTTAGCACAAGAAGCAGGATTAAAAATAGGTGAATCTGGTGCAATTGTAACTGATGAAGAATTGAAAACTTCTGACCCAAATATACTTGCAGTTGGTGATTGTGCTGAAACAACTCATTTAATTTCAAAACAACCTATCAATTCAGCAATAGCAACTTGCTGTGTTAGAATGGCAAGAGTAGCAGCTATGACAATTGCAAAACCTGGAACTTTGATGTTTCCTGGTACAATGAACAATTTCATTGTACCATTTATTGATCTTAAAGTTGGGTCTGTTGGACTGATTAAGAAAGCAGCAGAGGATGCAGGTTTTGAGATAGTTATTTCTAAAATTAAGACACATAACAAACCTCCATATATGCCAGATGCTGAAGAATTGTACTTCAAAATACTTGCTGATAAGAATACAGGAAAAATACTTGGTGCTCAAGCAATTGGACCAGATTCTATAACAGATAATTTGAACGTAATTTCTTTGGGAATGCAAAATGAGATGACTTTTCTAGAACTACTTCAATCTGATTTGTGTTACGCTCCAGCAGTAAATGAGACCATTTATCCTGTTACCCAAGCTTTAGAGATGATCTCAAGAAAAATGCTAAGAAGAAAGAAATAGTTAAGGATAGTAATGAGTGATTTAAACTCATCTTTGCTTTTTTTTCTTATAATTCCATTTTAATATCAATTTTCTAGAACATTATATAAGTTAGAAAAACAATCATACTTTGTGTTTAGTGATTGAAGATGAATAAATATATGCCAGTTGATCCAATAAAATCACCTAGATTTTCAGGAATCCAAACATTCATGCGCTTACCTTTTGTTAAAAAATTGGAAGGAGTAGATTTTGCAGTAATAGGTGTACCCTCAGATGCAGGGGCATCTTTTAGGACAGGACAAAGAGAAGGCCCAGCAGCAATTAGGAAAATATCAGCTCTACTAAGGCTCCATAATCCTGTACTGAACATTAGTCCTTACGAATTTCTTTCAGGAATAGACTACGGAGATTTACCTGTCGTCCCAGGATATATCGAAGAAGGTTATAAGAGAATCGAAGAGAGTTTAGTACCAATTATAGAAGCAGGAATTATACCCATTCTACTTGGCGGTGACCATGCAATATCTTTACCAGAATTGAGGGCGATAACCAAGATTCATGGTCCTGTTAGTTTAATACATTTTGATTCTCATAGTGATACAGTCGACGAATATTTTGGTAAACCATATAATCATGGAACACCATTTAAAAGAGCAATTGAAGAAAATCTTTTACTTGCTGATAATTCTATACAGATAGGATTAAGAGGATCAATTTATTCCTCAGAACATCTAGAAATTCCAAAGTCTTTAGGATTCGATGTTGTTACAACAGAAGAGATTAGAGAAATAGGTTTGGATTCTTTAATAGAACGAATTAAAAAAAGGGTAGGAGAATCTAAAGTTTTTCTTACTTTTGATATAGACTTTGTTGACCCAGCATATGCTCCTGGAACAGGTACTCCTGAAATTGGTGGATTTACTAGCGGAGAAACGTTGAAATTAATTAGAGGATTAGTGGATTTAAATTTTATAGGGTTTGATGTTGTAGAGGTTTTACCTGCATATGATCCTTCTGAAATTACTGCTCTTCTAGCAGCAAACATAGTTTATGAATTTATTTCAATTATTGCTATTATGAAAAAAAGAAAAATTAATAAAAATTAAGCTTATCTTAATTTTCTTTTCTTTCTAAATCTTACAATAGCAACAGAGGATATTATGATAATAAAACCACCACCAATAGAAGCTGCATAGTAAATTATCTCATTATTCACATTATCGAATTTTACTAGGATTGATGTTTGATTGTTTAAACCAGCCTTATCTACTGCAACAGCTGTTATGTTGTGCATTCCTTCTGCATAGAGACTTGTATTGCATTCAAACCGAAGTTCAGGATATGGATAGTAATCTTGCATAACTAAACTTTCTACTAGCAATCCATCAATGTAGAGTTCAATTTTTTCCAATTCTTGATTATCATCACCTTTTGCCACTATTTCTACTATATCAGAGAGTGCATCGTCTGAATTTGGTTTTAGTATAACAATTGATGGAGCTTCTATATCTGGAGGAGCTTCACCATCTGCATTAAATGAAAGAGAGGTTGATACAATGTCTGAAGCTAATCCATCAGCATCATATGCCAAAATATTAACCATAAATGAATCACCAAGAGCAAGACCATCGAACGCTACATCTCCTGAATAAATTCCGTTCATTAAAGGATCTTCTAATTCAATCATTTTTATTGCAGCATCATTAATTTGGTACATATATCCATCCAGTGGATCATTGGGTTCCCAGCCTGAAGGTACAAATCTTGCATAAACTTTACTTATTCCCGTAGAACTTCCAACTTCTACTTCAATATTTGCTACACTTGTAAAAAGATCCCAGATCTCATAAATAGGTAAAGGAACCATTTCGATTTGTATTTTAGGAAAACATACTATTGGTTTAGCCCATATCTTCACGTTTAATGCATCATTTCCATCTCCACCCACAGGTAAATAGCCATTTGGAGCTACAGTGTGCCCTTGACTATCATGATTGTCATCTATCTGTGGTGCTTGGTGGCTACCAAGACTTCTTACGTGAATCACAGCTTTTTCAAACGCATTCCCGATTGTTAAACAAGAAGATATTGATGACCAAAAAGATTCTGAAAAAGCTCCATTTGTTCTATCAGCGTTGAAAGCTGCACCAGCTAGTGTATGGGCTGATGTTACTATTATTCTATTATCTTTACTGTTTGGGTAAATAAATGAACCAGAATGGCATCCCTCAATTATAAGAATGATTCTTTTACATCCTGTAGTAATTTCAAAATTACGCAGATATGAATTCAGATCAGTATCCCATAAAGCATCACCAACCATCACTGCAAGTGCATCATAATCACCATGAGAAAAGAGGGCTATCCCTAAACTCTGGCTTGAATTTACATGCTGTGGTGCCCATTGTTCAATTGCCCATTTTAGATTAATTTTTGTTGAAGAAGTATTTACATAAGGTTGGCTTGGTCCAACTTCAGGACCCATATAGTAGATCTGCTCTGAAGTAAACCCATTACCTCTCAGAATTTCGTAAGTTATATTAACTGCACTTTGGATAGAATCCATATCTTTATGATCCCACGTATCTCCTGCAAGAAGAATCCAAGCACTTTGAACTTCACTACTTGTAGGAATTTCCTTTATACATGAGGAACTATCGTCAGAACGTACATTTGATTGTAGACATGCTACAGAAAGAAAAGTGGTTAATAACAAAACTACTGGTATTAGCTTTTTAGAGATGTTTTTCATAATGTCCTATTCTATTTCACTCCACTTACATCTAATAAATATATCTGGAAGACTTTAAAAAAGAAGTTCCATAAGAATGAAGGATAATATTCCGCTATACAAGAAAGTGAAATAGATTTGAATGGTAATAGTTTTTAATGCTTACCTTGTCTTCAAGTTATGTCTAATAAAGAGATGATTAAGCAAACATTACATCTCATCGATAATTGGCTTGATTATCAAGTATATATCAAAGAGATACCAGGAATAGCAGTAGGTGTTTTTTTAGAAGATGAAATTATTTTCAAGAAAGAATATGGATATGCAAATTTGGAAGAAAAAATTAAACTAACTGATCAACATTTATTCCGTATTGCTTCTCATTCAAAATTATTTACTGCTACAGCAATAATGAAACTCTATCATGAAGACAAACTTTCCTTAGATGATAAGGTTTCGAAATTCTTAACTTGGTTTACTTCTGAAACAGATGAAAATCTACAACAAATCCGTGTTAGACATTTGCTCACTCACTCCAGTGGGATGACTCGTGATGGCCTAACTGCCCATTGGTCTAATTATGAATTTCCTTCAATAGAAAAGATAAAATCACAAGTGAAAAAGGGTATAAGTTTCTTTGAGACAAGTGAAATATTGAAGTATTCAAATTTTGGTTATACTCTTTTAGGTCAAATTATAGAAGCTGTATCTGGTCAAAGCTATCCAGATTATATTCAAAAGGAGATTCTTGAACCACTTGATATGCATAATACTATTATCGACGTTGATGAAACTAATCTTTCTAGACATGCTACAGGGTACAAAATAAAATATCCAAAACAAGAACGAGAAAAACTTAATCACGTTCCTGCAAGAATCATGCATTCAGCAACTGGTTTGAGTAGCACTGTTGAAGATCTAATTAAATTCTATCAAGCTCACATATTAGGAAATAATACTCTATTCCCAGACTATGTCAAACGTGAGATGCAGCGAATTCAGTTCAAGGCAGAAAAAGCAGATTGGGGATTAGGTTTTAGTATCACAAGTCTTCCAGATATTAAGATAGTTGGACATGGGGGTGGTTATCCTGGATTTATTACAAAATCAGGACTCATTCAAGCTAAGAAATTGATTGTTGTAGTTCTTACAAACGCTGTCAACGGTCCCGCATTAACTCTATTTCTAGGTATAAACAAAATGCTAGCTCATTTAGCAAAAGAGAAAGTGAAATTTAAGCAAAAACCTGAAGAAACTATTCCTGACTTTAAAGAAATAATTGGTTTTTATGTTTCAGATTGGGGAACATCATTATTCAGTCAAATCGGTCCAAAACTTGTAGTTATTGGTCCTGGTGATGATAATCCTGCGGAATTTATGCAAATTTATAAACATGATAAGGATTACAAATTCATTGCTCCGAAAGATTTACCTTTTGCATCTCCGGGTCAGCCTATCGAGTTTATTGATGGACCTGATGGAGAGAAAATTTTTGTTGATAGTCACAAAGGTAAAGCAAAAAGATTCAAGTATGAATACTAGATTCAATTAAAATTAGAGTAGATGATTAAAGAGTCATTTGCTCGAATTTTGATTGGAAGAATCTGAGGTATTTGGGTTCATAAACCATCTTTAATCCAGGAACTGATTCTCTTTTCTCATACAGGTTAATTATAGAATTAGCAGTATATTCCATATGAGTATTTGTATAAACCCTTCTTGGAATTGTAAGTCGAACTAGTTCTAGAGGCGGAAATATGTTTTCACCAGTTTCTTTGTCTCTTCCTTTTGAAACAGCACCTCTTTCCATGCTTCTTACTGCTGAATCTTCATAAATAGCACCAGTTAAAGTCTGAGCAGGCCATTGTTCTCGTTCAAGGTGGGGAAGGAATTTTAGAGCATCAAGAAACACTGCATGGCCGCCAATGGGTTTAACAACTGGAACATTAGCTTTCATTAGTAGTTCCCCTAAATACCGAACTTGATTTATTCGATACTTCAAGTATTCATACTGAGCTCCTTCTCGTAAACCTCTAGCAACAGCTTCCATATCGCGACCTGCCATTCCGCCATAAGTGTGAAGCCCTTCATAAATTACAACCATATTTCGAGTTCCTTCAAATATTTCTTTATCATGAGTAGCTAAGAAACCACCTATGTTAACTAAACAATCTTTTTTCGAGCTATGGATACAACCATCTGCATAACTCATCATTTCTTTTAGTATGTCAATTATCGGTGTATTTTCGTAACCTTTTTCTCTTTCGCGTATAAAGTAAGCATTTTCGCTTGAACGAGTAGCATCATAAATAATCTTGAGATTATACCCATTACAGAATTCTCTTAGTTTGCGTAGATTTTCCATAGAAACAGGTTGTCCTCCAGCCATATTGACATTCATTTCCACACTAACACAAGCAATTTTTTCAGGTCCATAGTCATCGACATATTCCTGTAATTTATTTAAATCCATATTACCTTTGAAGGGATGTAGATTTTCTGGATCATGACCTTCATCAATAATAGCATCTACCATTTTCCCTCCTGGAATCTCTACATGTAATTTTGAAGTTGTGAAATACATGTTTCTTGGAACTATTTGACCAGGTTTCACAAGATGTTGATACATTAAATGCTCAGCTCCTCTTCCTTGGTGAGTTGGAACTACATATTTGAATCCCAGAACATCTTCTATTGCTTGTTCAAGATGATAATAATTCTTGCTACCTGCATAAGCTTCGTCTCCTATCATCATTCCTGCCCACTGATTATCAGACATAGCAGAAGTTCCTGAATCTGTTAACAAATCTATAAAGACATCTTCAGATAATAATAAAAAAGTGTTAAATCCAGCTTCTCTTATTGCTTCCTTTCTCCTTTCTTCTGAAGGGATTTTAACAGGTTCAACAACTTTGATTTTGAATGGCTCGACTGGGGGTTTCATAATTTCAATCATCTAGATTTACATTGAAAAAGATTTCTGCGAGATTTTTAAGTAGAAATTGCATTACTTGTAGGTTACCTTGAAGAACAATATATCTACAATGGATAACATTTTTATCTGTAAAGTAAAATTCGAATCCAGATAATCAAAATAGATTAGAAGGTTATAATTATGGGATTGATAAAAACTCCAATGTGGAAAGTCCATGAAGATGCCGGAGCTAAGATGACTGATTTTGCAGGGTACTATCTTCCAGTTTCTTATACCGGAATTGACTTGGAAATCATGGCAACCAGAGAAAATGTTTCAATAGTAGAAGTTACAGACATGGGACGTTACTCTCTCAAAGGCAAGTATGCTTCTAAGCTTCTGGAACTACTCACACCCCGACTTATTGCAAAGATGAATGATATGAAATGCGGTTACACCTATTATCTTAATGAAAATGGTGGTTATCGCGATGATACAATCATCGGTAAGAAGAGCGAAACAGATTTCTTTAACGTCTGTAATGCTGGTGATCAAACAACAAAGGTTTTAGCTTGGATAGGGCAGTTTGTAAAAATCTTTGAAGAGTTCACAGGAGAACCTCTTGAATTCAAAGATTGGACAGAAGAAACAACTATGTTTGCAGTTCAAGGTCCAAATTATAAGGTAATTTTGGACAACTTAGGAGTCTCAGACACAGGTAGATGGGAAATGGTAGAAGCTGAGGTAGAAGGATGTAAATGTCTATTCACTGGTACTGGTTATACTGGTGAGAATGGATTCGAAGTAGTTATTTTTGATTCTGATTTACAAGATCCTTCAAAAGGTATCAAGGTTTGGAATGCTATTTTAGAAGCAGGTAAAGACGTAAGTATTGTTCTTTGCGGTCTAGGTGCTCGAGATGCTCTTAGAATTGAAGCCGGATTACCGCTTTATGGTGAAGATATCCATGAAGAAGTTAACCCAATTGAAACCGGTTATGATTTTTCCATCTTTTGTAAGCATGATAAAGAACCATTTTACTTTGGTAAAGAAGCTATTCTAAAAGCCAAGAATGAAGGTGTAAAAATCAAGCACGTGGGTATCAAATTGCTTGAAAAAGGTATCCCAAGAGCTGGTTATGAAATCCTTAACATGGCTGGTGAAAAAATAGGTTCCATGGTAAATGGCATCAGATCTCCTATTATTGGAGCTGGTATTGGAATGGCTTTTGTTCCTATTGAATACGCAGAACATGGTAAAGAAGTTCTAGTTCAAATCCGAAAGAATCAAGTAAAAGCTATGGTTCATAAACTTCCATTCTATGACCCAAAAGTTTGGGGCTGGAAAAGAGAATAATAGTTTTCTTTCTTTTTCTTTTTTACTTACTCTTCACTTTTCTTTTCTTGTTTAAGGCGCAGATATTCATCAGGATCTTCCCAAACAGGTATCTTAGCTTTATTATTATACTCTGTAAGAAAAACTCGAGCAGCTGTTTCTATGTCTAAGACTCCACCTTTTTTCCTCTTATGTCTTATTTCAGCAAATTTCTCTAAAAACTCAGGAGGAGATTCGTATTCTATTTCATAGGTTTTTTTAATTGCATTAGGATTAATTTTATCAATACTTTGTACTAATGACCATGCACCTTTGACAGGATCTGAGAGTTTTTCTGGTTTAGCAATACCAAGAAGTATCTGATCAGCCATTGATAATCTCTTTGAAATCACTCCAGGTGTGTCATAAATCTTTAATCTTGTAGTTATTCTAAGAGCTTGCAACGCTTTAGTGAACCCTGGGATAGGGGCTACTGGAGCACTTGATCTCCCCTTTAAAATATTGATTAGTGAGCTTTTTCCAGTGTTTGGGAGACCTATAAAACAAGCA
>JAGLOH010000290.1 GCA_023139025.1 Candidatus Heimdallarchaeota archaeon
TGCTCAATCAACAAGGAATCCCAGCATTAGCATGTGATTGGAGTGCTTGGGGTGGAGTAGGGATGGCAACAAGAGGTTCAATAATGCAAATTCTAGCTTCTTTTGGAATAAATCCTATACCTTTGGAAACTGGAACTGAAGTATTTGTGAAACTATTTCTAAACAAGATTGGAAAGGAAGTTATTGTATCAAATGGATTAGGACCTTTCGAAGAACCGCATATTCTAGATCAGCAAATCTCAAACAAAAATTACCCTATGATAAATAGTCTAGAGTATATCGATTCAAAATTTAGAGTGTATCATACTTTATCCACAGATTCAGATCTATACATGCTGGATCATCAAATACAGGATGTACCAATCTTCCCAGCTGTGATGGGTTTGGAAATGTTCTCCGAAGTATACCACCTTGTATCAAACTCAAAACCATTCATCTTGAAAGAAATTGAGTTTTCATCTGCACTAAAACTTTCAAAAAACGTGTCTAAAGATATCTTAGTGGAATATGATTCTTCAAAAGAAGAGATGATTCTCAAATCTATCTTCTTTCCGAAAAATGATGAAAAACTAAAAAGAGAAATCGAGCATTTCAAGTTGAATATTGGAAGTAAAATAAAGAAAAGAACGCAAAGAAAATCAAGCTTTCAATCTGAAGATTCAGAATTACAACTGATGTCAAAAGAAGAAATTTACGAAGTGTTCTTCCATGGAAAAAGTTTCCAAGTTTTGGATAAATTGCTAGATGTTTCAAAGGAAACTGCAATTACATTAGTTAATATTCCAAAAGATGATTTGTTCTCTGAAAGTAGAAGTAAAGTGTTGATTAATCCACGTACCATAGAAGCAGCTTTACAAACTGCAGGGTTATATGATATAATTGCGAATGACGAATCTTCTTTACCATCTAATATAGCACAACTTTCAATATATAGCAATAAACAACCACATCATATTATATCGAAATTCATTGATAAGGACACAAATTACAGTTATTTTGATGTTGAAGTGTTTGATGAAAAAGGACATCTAATCGTCCTTTTAGAAGGTTTAGGGATGATTCATATACAGTTCTCTTTTAATGAAAATCCTGAAAGAATAAAACAACTTGAAACACTGAAAGAATACTGGCAAATCTCAAACTCTTTTTCAGACAATATGATGAAAATCATCCCAACAGCAGTTGTTTCTAGTTATCTTGATACCAAACCTAAGGTAGTGATGAGATATTTATCTTCCGAAGAAAAATCATCATTTGAGAGAAAGAAAAATGAAAAAAGGAAAATTGAATATCTCTCTGGAGTGATTGCAGCTAAGAAACTTATCAAAGACTTCTCCAAAGATGCTAAGGCTATTCAGACAACTGAAATAAGAAAGACAACCAAGGGGCAACCATACATTTATGATAAGAAGAAGAAAGAAAAGAGCAAGCTGAATCTTTCAATAACTCACTCTGGTGATTTCGCTATTGCTGCTATAGGAGAAGGTCCTATAGGTATTGATATCGAAAAGATTGAAGAAAGAAGTGAATCTTTCTACAAAGAAGCTTTTACAGAAAAAGAACGAAATCAAATTTCCTCAAATGCTGAGTTAGGAACGGTATACTGGACAATTAAGGAAGCTATTACCAAAGCTATAGGCGAAGGATTGAATATCAGTTTACATGACATTGAGATATCTTCAAATGAGAAGAAATCTTCTTACAAAGTAGACTTTTCAGCCAAGGTTGCAGAATCCTTACCATATGAGTCAAGCTCCTTTGAAATAACCAATAAGAAATTCCAGAACTATGCTTTAAGTTATTGTGAGATTAAGACAGAGGATGGAAAATGAAAATTGAATATACGGATATAAATTTTCGAAATGAAACTATCAATGGAGTTCTCTATCTCCCTGAAAGCAAAAATCCTGTACCCTTAGTTGTGCATCTAAATGGAATGCCTGGCATTGAACCTGAAAAAGAAGGTGAAAGGTTTGCTCAGGAACTAAATAGTATTGGAATAGCTTATTATGCTTTTGATTATACAGGAGTTAGAAATAGTACTGGTTTGTTTGAATATTATTATTCTCAAGAAAATATCAATACAATAATTTCATATCTAGTTCACCATCCAAAAATTCTTCCTACAAAAATCGCTTTACTTGGTGAGAGTTTTGGAGGTGCTATGGCTTTCTGTCATGCAGCTAGAGATAGTAGAATACAGTGTTTAGCAATTAGATCTCCAGTCTATAATACTGAAAAAATTCCAAAATTAAAGATATTTGATGGATTGTCTCTGATGTGGAAATTAAATAAGCTAATGCGTTTTCCTGAAGTAAATTTAAGATCGTTCTTTGAAAATCAATTTTCCCCTTATAATCCTGAAAAACTAGTAAGGAAGCTTAAGTGTCCTATACGGATGATTACAGGAACTAAGGATGAGATTTTTGATGCTGAAGAAATTGAAAAATGGTTCAATAAACTCCCTGTAGATATAGATAAAGATTTCCAGATTATTGAGAATGCTGATCATAATTTTTCAAACAAAGTCCATTTCCAACAAATGAAAAATTATGTGATTGATTTTTTCAGGCAGTGTTTGATTAATTAGGAAAAGTCTCAAACTCCAGAAGCTTTTGATCCTGTTCAACAATGGAATTTTCCTTAACACAAATCTTTTTCACTATTCCCTTATCTGGAGAGAAAATCCGATTTCGCATTTTCATTGCTTCTAAAATCATAAGTTCTTGATTTTTATCCACAGTATCTCCTTCTTTTACTAGTATTTGAGCTATTTTACCTGGAATTGGTGCTTTAAGATTAATTTTTTTCTTCTTTTGAGATCCATATTTAATGACTCGTTTTGGAATGAAGGGTTTAATTGAGATATCAACATTTTCACCATCTATTATGAAATCTTTAGAAGAAACTTCTACTGTAAAGGTTTGATCATTCACTGTGACTTTGTAAACAGAATTGATCTCTTGATCAACCGTTGTGGAAAAAATTTCTCCATCTATACTTAAATCCCCATTTGGGAGGATTTCAAAAATATATTCATGATCTCGATAAGTCACTCTCTTTTTCAAAATAAAAACTCCAGTTTAAAGATAATTTCTTTGCAGTTCACGTTTACTTTGCTCTCTCCATCGGTTAGCTCCGTTAGCAGATTCATCTAATTTGATGGGTGACAATTGCTGTTTTGATTTGTTGATGCTTTGAGTTTT
>JAGLOH010000291.1 GCA_023139025.1 Candidatus Heimdallarchaeota archaeon
TAGTAAAAGGTTGATGATTCCTTTTCAGAAACCAAAAAAACCAGATAGTAACGAATATCACCTGATGATTCAGTTTAAACTTAATAAAACAACTTCTTGGGCAAGGAAAGGTTATCTTGTAGCTTGGGAACAATTTAAGGTTCCATTTGAAAGCTTGAAGAAAGTATATGATTTTGATAAAACACATGATTTTGAGATACAAGAAAATGTTGCAGAAATCAAAGCTACGAGCGAAAAGTTTACAGTTACAATAAGTAAGATTACTGGCTACATTACCTCTTTTGAAGTAGAAAACCGTCAACTGATCACATCACCAATAGCACCTAATTTCTGGAGAGCTCCAATTGATAATGATAATCTCCAGAGAGTAGTAAGTTATACTTTTCCTCTTCTAAGTAAACTTATATTAGAAAATCCTTGGAAAAAAGCATCTAGTAGAATGCACGTTGATAATATCTTCTACGAGCTTAGCGATTCGAAAATTCTCTCTGTTATTGTTGAAATAAAAGTCCCAAAAGGTAAAACAAATTATCGTCTAGAATACACTATTACAGGAAGTGCAATCCATGTAAAAGTTGATTTCACTCCTTCAAAAGAGTTAATTCGATTAGGGATGCAAACAACTCTTAACCCAGAATTAGTCGAATTTGAATGGTTTGGAAGAGGTCCTCATGAAACTTACGAGGATCGTAAAACAGGTGCAGCTGTAGGTCTTTATTCAGCAAAGGTAGAAGAGTTAATTCACGATTATGTTTATCCACAAGAAAATGGAAATAGAACCGATGTTAGATGGGTAAGTGTTACAGACAGTGAAGGAAAAGGTTTCAAAGTAACTGATGTGGAAGGAAACTTTCTGAATTTCAGTGCTTGGCCTTATACTTTGGAGGATTTAGAAAAAGCAGAACATATTCATGAGCTTCCTCGAAGAGAAGAAATTACTTTCAACATTGATTATAAACAGAGAGGCGTCGGTGGGGACTTACCTGCATTTCCAACAGTTCATGATAAATATAAGCTGAAAAAGAATGTTCCTTACACCTATTCATTTAAGATTACACCCATTTAAAATTGACAAATGTAAAATATTAAATGTTCAAGAAGTCGTTTTTTAATAAGGTTTCAATTATGCGTCTTAAAATTGGGGATAAAGCTAGGGACTTTCAGGTAAAGGATGTTTTTGGTACTGAAATTATGTTAAGTAAGTTTTCTGATAAGAAGGTACTATTATCGTTTTACAGATATGCTTCTTGTCCTCTCTGTAATTTGCGAATAGAGAAGCTAATCAAATCTTATACTGAATTTAAATCTAAAGACTTGATTATATTATCTTTCTTTGAATCTTCTGCAGAGAGTATTCTTGAATATGTTGGAAAACAAGAAGCTCCCTTTCCAATAATTCCTGATCCAAAACGAGAAGTATACAAATTGTATGGAGTTGAGAGTTCTCGTCTAGGTTATTTAAGAGGGGGTTTTTCTAAAACAATGCTTAAAGCATTAAAAGCAGGTTTTCGAATTGGTCCTAAAGACGGTGACAGGTATATACTTCCTGCAGACTTTCTAATAGAGAATATGGAAATCAAGAAAGTTTTCTATGGAAAGACAATTTCTGAACACATTTCAATGGAGAGCATATACAGATTTATTGATTCTTAGACTAGCAGTTTATTATTTGAACGTTAAGTTTTTGCATTCAAATTTGGTAGAAATGGCTAGCCGCTTTATATTCTTCCCATTTTTCATCGAAAGTGTTTGGACCAAATATACTTAAGCCTTTTTCAGTTTTCCATATTTCAGGTGCATCTTGAACAAAAACAGATATTTTTCTGTCTTCTTTGAAATCGTCTTCCCAAGGTGAAAGACCTAGGCCTGTCTTTGTGTCTACTACATAGAATCCATCAGGGCAAGTCACATATGATTTGTTGTTAATCCATGAAAGAAGATATTCATTCTGATACCAGATTTTTAGTTTAATCCCTGTATTCATTGATGATTCTATTATTATTTCCCCTGCTGTGAAACCTCCCTCTTCAACTCTGGAGAACAGCTTCACTCTTCCTGAGAAAACATGTTCTGCATCTGGTAATGTACTTTTAATTGATTCAATTGGATTATACCCTCCTTCATTAGCCTCCCTAACATTCTTTCCTAGTTCAATAGCTAACGAATAGGTTTTTGGAATAACTGCTTTTTGAGCTTCCTCTATTCTCATGGGACATCTAGCCACACTTGCTGAACCACCTGATAACCTAGATGCATTTCTAGCAATAAGCTCTCCTCTTACATCGTCAATGGTCTCTTTTACGATTTGAACATCCCCATATTGATTCACTATTGTAAATGGTGTTATAGGAATACCCGCAACTCTTGTTGTACTAATTGAGATTTTTGGTTTACTTCTTCCACAGCAATCTCCATTAATTGCTACTTTTCCCATTTCTGCAGCTACCATCATTGGAATAACACTATTATTAGGTCCAAGTTCAGTTGCAACAAATGCACTAAATTCTATATCTAGAAACTTTTCCAATTCTCTGATAGCTGTAATCATTGGCTTTTTCTGAACTATTTCCCGATCTTTGATTAGTAGTTTGTCCTCCTCAGAAATGCCCCCTCCAACCATTCCTATTATGCAAATATATTCATCCTGTTTGAAATCGTCTAAATCTGCAATTGTAAAATTCAACCCTCTTTCATATATTCTATTGATATTTGCTAAAGCATTAATTTCACTTCCTCCTCCTCCACAGGCTAGAATTTTTGCTCCGGTTACAAGATCTATTGATTCTTGTTTTGTTAATTTTCTTATAGTCATGTTCTCTGTTTTTTATAAGAATGTGAAGGTTTTTATGCTTTTTCTGTTGAAATGGACAAAAACAGTGCGAACGGATGTGACACATTTGGGTACAAGCGTAATTACTACTGAGAAAAAAGAAGGAAGTCCTTATGACACAATTAATAAGGTTGAGGGCTCTGAAACCATTTCTTCAAAACATCCCGATTATATAATTGACGAATCGAAGTTGGCAGGAGGATCTGCTGAACTATTATTCTTTCCTAAGAATGAATCTGAAGTTATTACTATCATAAAGAAAATGAAAAACCAAGGAATACCAATAACAATTTCTGGAGGTAGAACAGGAATTGTTGGGAGTGCTGTTCCTTTTGGTGGAGCTGTTGTATCAACAGATGATATGACAAAAG
>JAGLOH010000292.1 GCA_023139025.1 Candidatus Heimdallarchaeota archaeon
AAGGATTCGAACCTACTCCTGAGATGAGCAGAAAATACATGATCAAGCTAAGAGAAGATCTTGGTGAGACAGCTGTAGCTCATCTTACTTGTATAACAATCGAGAAATTGAAACAACAAGGTATTCACAAGATTATCATTGATGGAATCAGAAGTCAAGCTGAAGTTACACATTTCAGGAATCAGCTTAATAATGATTTCCTGATTGTTGCGATACATGTAGATCCAAGACTAAGATATGATCGACTTAAATTAAGAGGGAGGAAAGATGCTCCCCAAACTGAAAAAGATTTTCTGTTGAGAGATGAAGATGAATTAAAACTTGGATTGGGAGAGACTATCGCTTTCTCAAATTATGTAATTCCAAATAATAATGCTCTTGAATCTTTTAGAGAGCAGTCATTAAGTCTTCTTGAAGAATTAAACAAAAGGGTGTAATAATGCAAATAAAATTGAGTTTGCGAGTACCTCTTTTTTCTACTGAAGAAGAAAGCAAAGTTGTGATGTGTATCGAGAATTTACTTGGTGTTCAACCTGAACTCAAACGCATTGATGTTGCGGAAATCACTTATTTTACTGCTGAAAACCTTCCAATTGATGTTTTGAAAAGGTTATTCAATCACATAAGGCAAAATTTCATATTAGATTCAGTCAGGAAATGTATAAGACGTGATTATTACTCTAATTCTTTAATAATCCCTCTACACAAACAAGCGCTTTTTACCAATAAAATTGCTTTTACTACTGAAGGTACTTCTTCACCATTAGGAGATGTTGAATTAATTATTCAACCTGATGATTGTGATAAATTCTTTGACTGGTTTGTACCAAAAACAGAAGATGGGAAAGAGTTGGTCATCAGAAAATTTTCTGAAATCACTAATCTTTAGGTTTTAATTTAATTCTTAATCCATCCTCTGCAAACTCACAATTTGAGAATATTTTTCTAGAATCTCTTAAGGATTCATCCAAATTCTTGTGAATTTCAGAGATATGGGTCATTATTAGCCGTTTTACATTTGCTTTTTTTGCAACCTGAGCGGCGTCAATGCAAGTAGAATGAAGATATTTTTTCGCTCTTTCTTCTTCATAAGGGGGGTAGGTTGCATCATGAATCAAGAGATCAGCATTTTTTGCAAATTCAATTACTTTCTCATCAAAAGGAGTATCACCTGTAATGACAATTTTAAGGTTTTTTTCCTCTACTTTGTCTAAAACATCGGAGGGAGAAATAGTCTTTCCATCTATTTCTACAGATGTACCATTCTGAAGTTTTTTCCACATTTCTCCACGTGGAACGTTCATTTCTGTTGCTTTTTCAACATTAAATTTACTACGTTTTGGCTTTGTAACTAACCTATAACCAAAACTAGTATCTGAATGAGTAATAGGAAATGAATCTAAAACAAAATCTTTATTCTCTAAAACATCTCCACCAGAAGTTTCAATTATTTTAACTTCATATTCTGGCTTGAATCTATAAGCTAAAAACAGAAGAGAAACAAAGGTTGATGTCCAAGCTGGTCCTATAATGGTGAGTGGTGTTTTAATATTACGAAAATTCCTTGTTGTGAGTAATCCCATAAGTCCTAGTGTGTGATCAGAATGGTGATGAGTAAGAATTATAGTTAATTTGGTGAACTTAATTTTTTGATCAATCATCTGGTATTGTGTTGCTTCCCCTACGTCAAAGAGAAGAGTATGACTTTTGTATTTTACAACTATTGCACTCTGTTTTCTGTTTGATTGAGGAGGAGCTGAAGAGGTTCCTAAGAAAATTATGGACATCTCATTTGACATTTGATCACTTTAAGACAAGAATTCTTCTAGTTAACGATTTATGTATGAATGTATCTATTAGTGTTACTATCTGATAATCGGTTTT
Source organism: Candidatus Heimdallarchaeota archaeon (assembly GCA_023139025.1). GTDB lineage: Archaea > Asgardarchaeota > Heimdallarchaeia > Heimdallarchaeales > Heimdallarchaeaceae > UBA460. Next base: position 1,885 of record JAGLOH010000292.1, read on the forward strand.
TTCGACAATTACTTCAGGTTCAAGAGTAGAAGGCGTACAATATACAAGATGTCTGTTTTTCATCAAATACTCTTTTGACTCAATTAGAAAGTCATATGTCAATTGTTCAACTTTTTCTCCATGAGTAGACGATTGTAACGAATATGGTGGATCAGTTGCAGATGCATGAAAGAATTTTATGGGGATGTTTCGAGAATCTCCTTGAAGAACTTCATAATTTGATTGTTTGAATTGTTTCATATTTCTAACTGAACCCTTGACTGCATAAGAATCTAAATCTGTACCTATGGCATAAGCCCCCAAATATGACGCTTCTAAAAGGAAACCTCCTCCTCCACAGAAAGGGTCAAAAAAGATTTCACCTCTTCTTATTCTAGACAGATTTACTAAAGCTCTGGCATAATCAGTTCTCATTGCTCCTGGTCTGAAAAAATCTCTCTTGCCAGGCTCTCTAATAGAGTATTTCTTGCGATCAATTGACCATATTTCTAAACCTAAGAAGAATCGATTTTTTATTAAAATTGCTCGAAAAGTATAATCAGGGGACGTCAAATCAACCTCAAGTTTATTTTCTTCAAACTTCTTGTAGACATGATTTCCCAAATCTCTTTCTAAATCCACTGATTTAATTTTGATTTTCTTTTTACCAATTCTAGTTACTCTTGAACAAAAAGTAGAACCAGTTTTTAGTTCTGATATTTCATATGAGTGTTGGAATATTATTTTGTAATCATCAATCTCTCCAACATCTGTTAACTCAAGAAGTGAATGAACAAAAGCACATCTACTTACTGCAAAGATAGGATTATCATCTGTTTCGAAAATAACTGTTTGAGAGTTTACTTCAACTACCTTATACTTCACATTTTCTGCTTCTAATACTGCATATAGCTCTTCATACCCTATAGGTTGAAAATGACCACAGATGTGTGCTAGGTATTTTTTCATAGAAATTTTTCTCCAATAAAGTTACTAATCAGAGAACTAATATCAATTTGCTCTATATCTTTTCTTGGTACAGTGTTTGTTGATAGAATAGAATCAACACCAATATTATACATCTTCTTGAAAACCTCAGAATCAGAGAGACCATGAACAACTATGAACTTAAGACAAGAAGGTTTCTTATCAAGTAGAATCTTGCTTGCGTTGATAGCTGTGCCCCCAGAAGTGATCACATCATCAAAGAGAATTATAGTTTTTGATTCGCAATCAAAATCTGCTTCCTTGAACTGTATTTCATGACTTTGGGGATCTCTATATTTTTCTAATATGAAACTTGATAAAGAAAGTTCCTTGGATAATGT
>JAGLOH010000293.1 GCA_023139025.1 Candidatus Heimdallarchaeota archaeon
TCCTGACATACTTGAACCTTGTTGGCTTTGTTGTTGAGGTTGATATGGTTGATACATTCCAGATTGAGGTTGCGCAGGTTGATAAGGTCCAGATTGATGCTGTGCTGGCTGATAAGGCTGATTCTGAGGAGGACCATCAGCAGTACTAATTTGCTGACCACAATTTTCACAAAATCTATTAGAGGAAACATTTTTAGCTCCACAATATTGGCAAAACATTGAACTCATTTTTCTATCAAAGTTCTATAGCTTAAACGATTATTTAAAATCATCCTTTTGGATAAAAGGAAAAAAAAGAGATATCATGTTTCATTAAATATATTTCCAGTACGTTATTCTACAAAACAGTTTTAAATGTGTACTAGATTTAATATATCAATAATTGGGGTTTTCTTATGTCAAATGTAACAAATACGCCTGAATCTGTCTCCACTGTCTTCAAAGTTGCAGCAGGATTTCTTATAATATCCGCTCTTTTGGACTTGATATCTGAACTAACTTCTAGTATAGCACTAGTTTGGACTTGGATGGTTTTTTACTATTTAGGATTTGTAGTTTTTGCTTATTTACTCTACAAAACCGGTGAAACATACCACAATGCTAAAGGCAGCCTTAATGGAGCTATGGTAGTTCTGATCATTTCGCTCATTATAGATCTTCTTCTCTTCCTAGGAATGTGGTTTGGTTGGTTTTTTATGTTCTATACCATGATGGGAGTAATCATGATTTTTGCTGCATCAATCCTTAGAGGAATAGCTTTTACTTTAGCACATATTGGATTCACAAAAGTCAGCAAAAAAATAGGTAATCCTATCTATGTTATCTTTGGATGGGTTGGTTTGCTTTTTCTAACAATCTTCTGGGTAACCCTTTCCCCTGTTGATGATATAGTTTCAAATATTGGTACCTATGTCGACATTGCTTTGTTAGCACTCATAGCGGTTGTATTAGTTGTTAAATCAAATGATATCAAACAAATAGCTGCTCAACCTCGACATTTAACTGTACCTCAATATGGTCAAACCTATCAACCATATTCTACATATCAACCACCTCAGTCTCAGCAAACTCAACTTACTCAAGCATATGTTCCTCAAGCTGCCCAACCAGCAAAAGCATTTTGTTCACATTGCGGAGGAACGGTAAGTGGCGATGACAAATTCTGTGAAAATTGCGGGGCAAAAGTGGAATAGAATAATATTTCTTTTCTCTTTTTTTTTATTATAAAAAAACACCTATAATTATGCAAAAGAGTTAAAATCTAGCTTTAGTATCGTTTAATGATTCATAAAGGTGGGTTATCTGACTTCGTCATTGGAAAAGGAATTAGAGAGATTAAATCAAATAATCTATCAAGGTAAATATAGTGAAGCTATAGAAAGAATAGAAGAAGTTCTTAAAACGGAAAATATCTCTATAGAGAATAAAATAAGAGCTCTAAATCTTAGAAGTTTAATCGAGTTTTATTTGGGGAATTATGTTAATGAACCAGAGAGATTTAAATCAGCTCATGCTTTATCTTTAGAAGCTTATGAAGAATCTTTGAAAATTGATAATCCTTCGCTTCAATTTTTCACAATTGCTCATCTTACATGGAGTAAGTATAAATTATCAATTTTTGGAGAAAGTGATGAATTAAGCCAAAAACTAAGGAGTATCTATGAAAAAACATGTTCAGAAAATCCAAGTGAAGCGAAAAAATTAGAACCGCTTTTTCTTATATTTCAATCACTATTGCCTGTAATTCGTGCATTTCGTGGAGAATCAGTCCCTGAAGATCATATCGAAGAGAGTATAAGATTGACAGAAAAAGCGATGATACTCTCAGAAGAAGTAAATGATCTTTGGGCAAGACAAGGTAGTATTAATAATCTCATAGTTTTCTCTCATAGAACTGGAAGAAGAGAAGAACAATATAATTACACCATTAAGCTTTTAGATTTTTGGGAAGAGTTAGGAAACAAATATGCTATAGCTCACGTATTCGGAGTTCTTGGGCACTTTCATTTGGAAAATGGGGAGTATGATTTATATTTAGATTATATGACAAAGAGATTACGAATTTGGGAAGAATTAGAAGTTGAAATAGGAATAGCAGCTCATAATTCTGAAATGGGAGTATATTATGAATCTCAGAGAAGATATGATAAAGCTCTGGAATACTTAGCTAAAGCACTTGATTATTTTACTCAAAAGGAAGATTTACAACGTATCTCTGGAATTTCTCAATTCATAGGATATGTTTACAGACTGAAAGGAGATCTGTTTAAAGCATTAGATTATACGGAAAGAATGTATGATTATTGCAATGAAACCAGATATGAAGGATGGTGGAGTATTCTCACTAATTTATCTGCAATTTACTTACTTATCGGTGATCTTGATAAAGCTCTGCAATTTGAAGAGGAAAATCTGAATCTCCATAAAAAAACTGAGTATTCACTTGATACTGCTTTTTCTTTGTCTAGAATCTGTATGATTTATTGGCAAAAAGGGTTTGAAGATAAAGCAATTTCTTTTGCTCAAGAAAGTTTGAGATTATTCGAAAAGACAGAAAATTATCCATGGATAGGCAAAGTACTTTCTGATCTAATTTATTTTACTTCAGAAAAGTCTGAAATGGAATGGGCGGGGAGATATTTGAAGAAACTGGAAAAAATCGTCGGAGAAACAAAAGATAGTGTTCTTAAACTGAAGTTTAATTTTTCTGAAGCTCAGATTCTAAGAAACAGCTCTAATCCAAGAGATAGGCTTCGGGCAGAACTTCTATTCGAAAATCTACTTAGAGAAGATTTATCTTATTCATTGCGAATAAAAGTACTTGTCTCTTTAGGAGAATTAATTCTCTCTGAAATCCTACCAACAAATGAAGAAGAACGGTTTAAAAACCTTAAATCATATATTGCAGAACTTTTATCTATAGCTACAGAAAACAAATCATTCATTCTCACTTGTGAGACACTAATACTACAATCAAAACTAGCTCTTGTAGAATCACAAGATGAACAAGCTCTTGAACTATTTAAGAAAGCACATAAAATCGCTACAGATGCTGAATTAGTAAGATTGAAAGAAATAATTCAAAAGGAACAAGAGAATTTTGAATCAGAAAAGAAAAGAATAATGCATTTAGACAGTGGAACAAAAATTACTGAAAAACTTGAGATACTTAATGTTAGAAACGGA
>JAGLOH010000294.1 GCA_023139025.1 Candidatus Heimdallarchaeota archaeon
TTTCCATTGCCAAATGTCGGATCTTGACCAAAAGAGGTTGCAGAAGCAACAACTGGAACTGTCCCTACATATGTACCGTTTTCATCAAATACATCTGCTTCAGGAGTCCAGGCGAAATAATTTTGCAGTCTGTCCCTATCATCTACAAATGCGAAACCATATTCTTCATGTGTTTGATTTCTTATTGGATTGAATTCGTGTGTTTCATTAATAGTATCACCAGATTCTGGTTGATTTACTCTTTCACCAACTCTTATTCTATGCTTATATCTGAGTTCATGTACTTTAACAATAAAGACAAGACCTGTAGCGCCAGGAGTGAAATTCCAATTATTTATGATTATATCAAATTTGATTTCTTCAAGTCCTTTTGTAGTAAAAGAAACAATTGTACCATTCAAATCCTGAGTAATAACTACATCTTGTAAATATACATGATAAACAAAAGTTATTGTTGCACCATTATCCAGAAAAGAAGATGTTTGAGTTCCTCTAATTTCATTTGTGAAATTTTCAGTTACTAAATCCCATGATATAGCATTTGAAGCTAAATTATAGATTTTACCACCAGAGAGTTCTCCTTTGCTATCTACAATTAGATCATCACCAAATAATTCAGCAATGTGACTGAAAGCTATATGAAACTTAGCTAATTTCTTATTATCAGTAGCATTTGTTTGCCATACGAAAAAGTCAGGCTTTCCTTCATGGAGCTTTACTGTAACATATGGAGTTTCAATAAATACTGATCCTTCTCTATTATCGATCTTAGCTTTGTCTTCTGAAATGGCTACAGCTGGAGAGATCGAAGAGACTACGAACATTGTTATTAGTCCGGCAATCAGTATTTTGTAAGTTGTTTTCAATTTTAACACCTATAAAACAGTGAATTTCGTCACTTATATCATGTCGGATATCCTTGGGTTTAACACCAGTTTCACACTGGTGTGAAACGGTTGGCAACGGTTATTCAATCACAGTTCTACCATCATCTGTCAAGTAAATAACATAAGTACGACCCCATTTTTCACGTTTTATGAGTCCGCGTAGCTCTAAGGGAACTAGATTTCTAGAAATCTTGGATTTTGAATAACCAGTTATGTCACAAAGGTCTTTCTGACTTACTTTACCTTTTTTATCGTATATTATTTTGATTAAAGATTTCTGATTATCTGTCAACAATGTCATTCCTATTTTCTTCATTGCTTTCTTTTCTCTGTATCTAATTAACCAAGATATACCACTTATTCCAATAAGTACACCAACAGCAAAACCTACTAGAAACATGGCAGATTTAGTTTCCCAGAAAGAAAGATCTTCTTCAGGAACAAGAGGTTCATCAAATCGAATTAAGAAGAAAGGATTGGATTCAATGGCCAAATTGACTAAATTCCAAGTTACTTTGATTCGATTTTTCTCAAGGATTTGAGTTGCATTAGTTGGATATATTGAAGGAGTGCTATCTTCAAATTCATGGATAAAACTTCTTTCAGGTAAAAGAACGACCATTGCGTAGGATATTGTTTGATGACTGATTGTTGAAGAGAATTCAAATGAATAATAGATAGGGTTTGAACCAATGGGATTAAGAATTGTATTAAGATCATATTTTACAGCAAATGCTGCTGTTTGACTCTCGTTAAGTTCGGTTCTGAAGTTAACTCTTACTCTATTACTACTATTGGAAACGACATCCCAATTGAATATCAAAGATCCTTCTCCGTCCTCAACGATGAGTGTATTTAATGATGTGTTAAACCAAAGATCGATGTAAGTCTGAGTTGTATTTTCTGTGTTTTCAACCACAAAAGATTCACTAACAGATATTGAATTTGTTTGATAAATGTCTACTGTAGTATGATGAGATCTTATTACCATCTCATCAGCTAGGAAAGTTGGATATGAATATACTTCATTTGTATATGTTTGGGCATAGCTACTAGAAGAGATCAATATCAAAATTGTGAAGAAAAGTAACAAAGTTCCAATAGTTTTGTGCTTTTGTGATTTCAAGGTAAGATTTATTTAATGTCGTAAGATAAAAAAATTTCCTTTTAATACAATGAGAAAAAAAGAATGAAAAATAAGAAAAAAAGAATGAAAAACGCAATGATTCAACTTCAACAGCGTGTTTAGCAGCTTTTTCCTTTTCCGTTTGCGTCAACATTCATCTTCAAATATTTTTTTTACCATATCAGCTTTACAATACTCATTTCAAAGTTATTTAGAAACTCTGCTAATATAAAATGATTTTTCAGAATTTAGTATAATGCAAATTTATTCAAGAGATTCAATTATTTCCTTAATTTGTTTTGCAAATTTTCTAGCTCCAGGATAGTGATGCATGTATTTATAGCTTGGAACTTCAACTAAAGTTGAATCAGGAATTGTACTTAATATGGTTTCAACAAATTCTACAGTATGCAATGAATCATCTGGATCAAGAGTTATCCATGTCTTACTTGGAACTTTAGCATAATCTTCTAATGCATTCCATCGGGAAGTACTTAGAGTTTTTTTCCATCTCATAGCATTAGCGTTACCTAAGAAATCATAATAATGTTGTCTCTGGAATCCCTTGGGAAACATAATTGAAATCCACAACCTTATGATAGGTATCCCTATAATTTGCAGAATAAATGCTGGAATAATATATGCAATCCATAAGATTTTCCGAGGGAGAATGAATTTTACTGAAGGACCATTATAGAAAATTCCAGCGGGTTTAAACCACTTTTCTGCCATCCCTCTTGCACTCGTACTACAACCAAAACTGGAACCAATCATGAACAAATTATTTTGATCGAATTTGAAATGTTCTATAGTTTCTTTCACATCTAGACCTAATCTATTCATGTCAGCTTTATGCTTCCATTTCACTCTAGAACTGTTTTTCTCTCTTGATTCAAAGACATATAAATCATATTTTGTATGAAGTTCATCCCATAAGTCTGACCAGCTGAATACACCTGTTGCATATCCTGGAAGGAAGAGAATAGTCTTTTTATTTTGCCCACCTTTCTTTGTGTAATAAACTAATAATTCCGCACCATCTGACATTGGAACATATTCTTTTGTAGATTCTTTCCAGAATAATTCTTCTTGGGAATAATTTTCCATATCGATTTCTTCTTCACTCATTTGTTAGAATTTCAAAAATAAGATAATATTTTAAGGATAT
>JAGLOH010000295.1 GCA_023139025.1 Candidatus Heimdallarchaeota archaeon
CTGTTGTTGCTATTAACCGCTTCCCCTTCGACAACGACGAAGAAATGGCTTGGATCAAACAGAAATGCGAATCTCTTGGCGTCACTGCTGCTGAAAGTGAAGTTTTCATGAAAGGTGGCGAGGGTGGTCTCGACCTCGCTGAAGCCGTTCTTGCTGCCATCGAAAAAGGTTCTGGCGATGTCAAATTTGCTTATGAGTTTTCCGATTCTATTAAAACCAAGATTGAAAAAATCGCTACCAAGATCTATGGTGCTAAAGATGTTGAGTATTCTCCCCAAGCTGATCAAGACATCAAAGTTATTGAAACTCTAGGCTTTTCTGATTTTCCTCTCTGTATGGCTAAAACCCAACTTAGCCTCTCCGATAAGATTGGCCTTATGGGCGCTCCCAAAGGCTGGACTCTTAACGTTGACGAAGTTCGTCTTTATACAGGTGCTCGTTTTATTGTTCCTGTCTGCGGTAGCATGTTCTTGCTCCCTGGCCTACCTCCCGTTCCTGCTGCTAACAAAATGGACTATACAGAAGATGGAGATATTATAGGGTTAAACTAACCCTACTTTTCAATTTTTTAGAAACTCCAATTCGTTAAAATATATTCTATTATATCTCCTATTTTTTTACTTTCTGGTTTGTTTAGTATCAACCTGCAAAATTCATTGATTATCTTATCTACATAGTATTGGAAAAGACCATTATGACATGGAAAGATGTTCATACCACCCCTTGTAGCTCCAAAAACGTCTTGATATATATAGGATGATTGACTTCCCGATTGTGCACATCTTCCAGCTGTACCTAAGACTACATCTATCCAATCTCCGTCATTATCCTGAAATTGCCATTTGCCTAAATTAAATCTAATTCTAGCTTCTTGTCCGATTTGTACTCCATTGTGCCAAGCAAGTTTATTTGCTTGAAAACTTTCTGCTGTCCAGTCTGCAAATTCATCCCATGTTTTTCGATATTCTGACCATATTACTGCAAATGCAACCAATCTTTCCTTTACATTTCCTCTTTTTGCACTAAAACTGATTCCATCTTTAAGTTCATCCAATATACCAGCAGGAATTCCTATTTCTAGTAAATGTTTTCTCCAAGCGTTTACTACCTCAGGAGAGCTACTCCAAACAATCCTTAAACGACCATCATGCATTTTAATCTTTAAAGGCCTTCTTAATAGATTTTTATTTAAATGCGTGTTTTGTTTGTAGAAATCATTCATATCGTAGAGTAAACCAGCAACAGTTTCATCAACTTTGTCCCCAGAGGAAATAACTTTTACAGGTTGGAGATTTTCTTTGTCAAAGAATACAAAAGCTTTTTTAGTATTGGCATTATTAAACCAATGGCCATCTGGAACTGCTAATGGTCTACTCAAATCTCTTACAAGTTGTTGTCCGAACTGTGCAAACAATTCTGGTTCATCTTCCAATTGCTTCATAATATCTAGCATTTCCTCAAGGTTTTCTACTTCCCATTTTCCACTGCTTGCTAAATGTCCAAACAAGAACTTATGATAAGCTTTCCAACTTTCATCTAATTGATCTCCACCTCTCATGAATAAATATCTGAAAGAATCTCCAAATGGATTATCCCAATGTTGATATCCATGGAAAGTTGAAACACCAACAGATTCAAACATTCTTGCTAAATATTCCCCAGGTTCTTCTCCTTGATCATTTAATGTTTCTAAACAAGAATATGTTTGTCCACTACTAAAGATATTTAGAGATTCAAAAAGACAATTTCCATTCTCATCGACTGTGTCCATGAGACTCTTGTAGATTGCTTGATGCATCTCATTTATTTTCGCAGGTATCTCAGCTTCTGATAGACCTTCAAGTAGGACATTATCTAATCCTGCATTGGTTAATGCTTCATCAATCACTTGCTGAAGTTTCATATATGCTTTATATTCATCTGTTAATGGGTCTAAAGAGTTAATGATATCATTGAATCCTTTAATTTGTATTTGAATGTCATTACCATTTCGTATAAATGTTGGATCAAAAACATCTGCTGGTAGTTTGATTTCCACATAACTTCCTAAGTTATCTACAAAAGTTTTAATGTTAATTTCTGTTATTAGTTCATCAGTACATCTTATCAGTCCTGAGGAATCAACAAAAGTACCAAGAGCATGTCTGTTCTGTATAAGGGATAGTATTTGATGCTGTTCAATAGAACCCTTAAGTAGTTTATTTGCCAAATCGATGTTTCCATCTACAGCATCAAGTAAAGCTAGACCATGATTACTCGATTTAGCTTTTTTCAAGAAATCAAACCCTTGAATGTTTTGAGTATAACGATATTTTCTATTAAGTTCTGTTGTAATTTCCAGTGCTTCATCCATAGATAAACCTAAATCAACAAGTTCATTGGCAATATCATCCATTAATACATTGATGTTGTTTACTATATTATCTGCTATCTTTGATTGTCCTTTTCTAATGTAATTCACTATATTATAGTAACTATTGGTTTTTTGTTCAATAAATCTGAGAATATATTTGTTATCAGAAGCAGCAGCTAGTAAAATATCATCAAAACCGGTTGAGGAAGCTGCTAGATGTTCATCAAGAGATTTTAAAAGAACTTCATCTATCTCTTCTACTATACTTCCTGTATTCCATGCCTTTCTTAATTCATCAATATCTGCATGCATCTTTACCCATGCTTTAAGGAAGGGTTCGGCAACATGTTCATTGATATTCATATTAGAGCAACCAGCAAGAGCTAACATAATCTTTGCATAAGATTCTGCTTCCTGTTGAGTAAGTTCGGAAGCGAACTTTGCTATATCTTCAGGAAAGTCTTGTAATCTACCATTGTTGAATTCTTCAATATAGAAATTTGTTAATTTATTGAAATTATCTTGTCCAGTTGAAGTCGTAGTATCAAATAATTTTTCCAATTCATCAGTTCTTTCAAGTAATTCATCCAAGTTTCTACCATTGAGAAAATTCTCTGATTGGCTTCTAAGATCCTTTTCTAAGGTTTGTAAGTGTTCTTTGAGTACTGTCTGTGCAAGAACACTGCCTGATTGATGTGAAGACTTGAAAACTTTGTGAAAATCGTTCATTGCTTCATTCCATCTAGAACCTATGAATGCGTCATTAGATGGATCTAAAATATCATCAATTATGTGACCTGGTGATATGATTCTTGCACATTCTC
>JAGLOH010000296.1 GCA_023139025.1 Candidatus Heimdallarchaeota archaeon
GATTTTAGATAGAGGAAAATATTTTGTTGTTGCAAATTTAACTGTGCCAGGAGGTCCTTGGAATTTTGGTTGGTATTCATATAATGTTGCCCCCTTAGATAGTGATACTTATCATATGGATACTTCGGGTATCTGGAGTCTTCAACTGACTGATCATACTTTTATTCCTGAATTACTTCCAAGTTATGATAATGGAACAGCTTTGATTTTTAGTGATTTAAACCAAATAGCCTTGCTAGATAATTCTGAAGATGTTCTAACAAACACATCTCCTATTTCTACTACTGGTTTTCATTTGCTCAGCAGTGATACTTCAGTAGAATTAGAGTTCAATAATTCTTACTCTTTTTCAAAAGATGTGACAGTTGATACTTCTTTTACAGCAATCAATTCAACATCTGGCATTTACTCTAATATATGGACATTACAATGGTCAACTTCACAAGCTGATTATTCTCCTTATCCTAGTATGGAACGATCCAGTTTAATATTCACTCCTACTGACTGGTCTGATAGTTCTACTTGTTATTATAATGATACTGATATCCTTAGCTCTCAGAAAACGATCGATGGATATTTAGTTAATTTAGGATTTAACATTTCTGCAGGAACATTTAGATTAGAAACTACGAGTCTTAATTATGTTCAACAGCTGCTTCTTTCAGATGAAATCGGTCTTGCAAATATCTTCTCTTTAGGATATTGGACTACTGATACTACTGATGCTTATGGAAATGAAGGTTCAACTGTGAATTTCGAGGTAAATGTTCAGAATAATGAGGATACTGGAAGTTTAAATGTTACTTTGTTTGATCCAAATGGAAACATAATATCACAAAAGGTAGCTCTTCCCTCAAACCTCACATATATTGATATTTCTTCTTATACAAAGGATGGAATACTCTCTAGTGGTTTGGGATTATATACTTCAAACTTGACTTTCGATCCATCTGTATATGGATCTGATATTGCAGGTGAATGGACAGCTTATGTTCATTGGACCAATGGTTCTCAAGCGGGTTTATTTGCTAAAAAAATATTTGTTGAAGCTGAGATAGTTTTCAATCCTTCTTGGGAAACACTTCCAAATAGTGATGTATGGACCTATATTACTTCTAATACTATCTTAAGGATGAACGGTGATTCGTTAAGAGCACGATCAGATTTCTACTCTATAAGTGAGCCTTTCTTCAGTAGTATGGGGCATGCATTAGTTAATGCAACTGTTTCTTATACTACAAGTTGGGGTCTTTCTAGTAATTTTAGTGAGATTGGTGTATTTTTCAATTCATCAGTTCCAATAAGTGTTGATGCAGGTTTTCATACTATATCTTTGGATGCCTCTAGCTCGCAGAGTAAATCTAGGAAGATACAACTGAATCTAGAAGTTTTCAACCAGTTCTTGTTAGTTGTAGATCAAGATACTATTGAGGTTAATTCTACAGATGAAGCAGTTCTAAGATTTAAATTGTTGAATATGACAGACCCATTGCAGAGTGTCATCTATCCTGATGATGTTAGTGTCTATATTAATGATGTACTTATAGCTGAAGGTTTTTACAATCAAACTATCGATGGAGATTGGGTTGTATTAACCATGACTATGCAAACCTCAGGAACACACAAAGTAACTGTAACCGTTTCTAAGGCAAACTTCAGAGTTGGATATACTGATGAACAGAGTAGTTTTGATTATACTGTTAAAGTCAATACATCTGAACAACTTCCCCCTTATCTTATAATTGTAATCGTAGTTGGGGGTATTCTTCTAATAACTCTTTTAATAGCTGTAATAGCAATTCCAAGATCAAGAAAATCCAAAGCTCCAATTGTAGATGTGCAGAGTAAAGCTAAGGTAGTTGGGTTGCTAGATAGCGTCCTTTCTATGCGAAAAATATTATTTATTCATTCTGAAACTAGCTTACCTGTATTTGAGCTAGATATAGGAAGTGAGCATGCAATAGAAACTGCCCTTGTATCAGGTTTTCTAAGTGTAATTGAGACCATGGGTAAAACCCTTGGAGGTAGTGATACAGGAGAAATTAAACGACTCGAATATAGGAATTTTGTTGTAACAGGCGCTAGTTCAGAAACCTATACAGTTTTTCTTTTCTCTTCAGGAGAAGTCATAAATGAATTTCAAGCAAGATTGTTTGACTTGATAATGTGGTTTGAATATAGTTTCAAAATCAAAGAAAAAGTGTGGGAAGGAAAGAAAGAAATGTTCATTTCTAAGAAGAAACTCATTGAAGATAAAGTTGCAGAATCTCTCTATCTGTGGATTTACTTCCCTCTCAAATTCAACAAGCAAAAATCAGGTGAAATTAAAAAACTTGAGAAACATGACCAGAGAATTGCAGAATTCATTAAGAAAAAAGAAGAAACATCTATCAGTGTCTTACTCAAGAAATTCAGCGATTATGAAATGGAAGATAATCTTACTTCTATATTCAGACTAGTCAATAAGGGTATATTGCTCCGAAATCAATTCTCTTCATTCAGAGGTTGATGAATTCTGATAGTTACAGTACAATTCTGAAATTTTCAAAGTTCTATTTTTTTGAGGATTTTTTCAAAATTAACTAATAATTTATAAACAATAAAGAAAAACTGATATAAGACAGAAGAATGGGGTTTTTGGTAAGATGGGTAATAAATTGGTAGAAAATAGATTGCCGTGCTTGTTATTAATGTATATTTTTCTTATGTCACCAGTTCTTGCTTCTTACGGGATAAATTATTTTGAAGCAACTGATTATTCTTTAAACCCTAATAAACTACAAAATTCAATTTTCACAACAAATAACATTGAGGAGTATATAAAGCTCCCTCATCTCTCATATATACCAATTGATGATCATATAGGTACAGGTAATGATTTCACAATAAATGATGATCTCAGCCTTTATCATTCATTTGAGCTGAATTTGACAAAACCTACCTATTCTTCCTTGAGTTCTAGTCAATTTTCAATTGATGATATAGCTGGATACTCTAATCAATTAGAGTATGGTATTGAGAAAATAGAATCTATACCTGAATATTTTATTGTTGAGGATGTTAAAAGTGGGGTTGACGATTTAGCTCATGATCAATATTTGGCAATAGCTCAAGGATTTACTATCTCTTGGGACTATGCAGAATTT
>JAGLOH010000297.1 GCA_023139025.1 Candidatus Heimdallarchaeota archaeon
CTATTGAAATTACATGACCTTTGGATGCGTTTAAACCTATGAAAGTGGAAAAAGGTCTTTCCAGTCTGGAAAGCGCATAACCTATAACTTTTCCTTCTATTTCTCCAACAACACATGCAAAACCATATTCTGAAAGAATACGATAAAAGAAATCAAAGGAATAGTTTTCTGGAAGACAGAGCCTATTAATCTTAATGATATCATTAATATCACTTAATTCAGCTAACCGTACTGTAACAGATTGCTCCATCTATTAACCTCTAACTTGACTTTATTAGCTCTTTTTTCAATTTTGTGTTTTGGAGATAAAAAGTAACACTATTTTGATAATATTCTTAAAGCTTAAATTTTGAAATTCTATATAATAATGAATTCTTCAGAGAACTTCACTGAAACTGATCTGTTATCAGCTGATTTAATGAAAAGATTCCAATATCCAGCTAGTCTACTGAATCATTGGCTTGAAACCTTCGGTTTAAATCAGACATTGGAATTATTAGATGGTCTTAGATTACCTTACAATTCAATGTGGGTTCAAGTGAATACAAGAAAGATTGATTACGACACTCTCTTTGACATCTTTGAAGAAATGGGTAATATTATTCGCAAGCACCCTTTTTTTGATGATTTTATAGAAATTGAAGTTCAGAAAGGAGAATTAACAGAGTATTCTAGAAAATTACCTATAATAAGAGTGGATCATGAATCTACCACAGGTATTGCATTAGGTAGAGATGTTCAAACTGCGAATATTATGAATCACGATGATTTTGATCCAGGGGAAACAGTTTGTATTGCGGATTATGTGAATAATATTCTAGCAGTCGGTAAAACTCAGTTAAAAAGCAGTGAAATAAATAAGCGATTTCAAGAAACTGTTGTAAAAGTTACTGAATCATTAGCTTATGCTCCTCTAATAACTGAACTAAAGGAGTATAGAAGAGGGTTTTTTAGCATATTATCACCATCTCAAGCGATAGGTGTCAAGTCTATGAATTTTAAAGCTAATGAAAATATCTTGGTAATATCTACTGATAAAGGAGATGTAGCAAATTATATTGCTGAGCTAACTAGAAATAAAGTTCCAATAACGGTTTTAGCAGCAAATAAGATGCATGCAAAAGTTTTGAATAAGAATGTTGCACGAACAAAGAATAAAGCAATTAGAATTATTAATAGACCTTTTCTTAGTTTTGTCAAAGAAATGCCTGAGATGAAGTATACATCATTCTTCGTTGAACCACAAAACTCTCGAACAGCTGTGATTCCTGTTTTTTCATCAAATTTAAGTTTGGATAGATTGAAACAAATCTCTAAAAAGCAACAAAAACTAATATCTGAACTTTATAGGAGTACTCATAGACAAGCTTCAGTAACATATGTTACACATTCGATTGATCATCTTGAGAATGAAGAAATCTTCCAAAGCACTTTGCAAAAAGCATATTACGAAAATCAAGAATTCTCTGAAGAAATAAGAAAATTGAAACAACAGAAAATAATTAGTTCAAGAGCTCCTCTGGAAATTTACAAAGAAATTGAGAAAGAACTCACTAAATCTTCAGTTTATCTTGATCCTATAACAACTAATAACACAGGTGGATTTATAGCAAAATTCAACTTCAAATTAAAACAAGAAGAAAAGTAAGAGTTTACTTTGTGATTATTGCATGTGTATATCTAGTTCATTTACTAACCAGATGAATGCTTCTTTTATTCCCTTCCCATGAAGAATACTTGTATCAAAAACAGCAAAGGTTCGATCTTTAAGATCAAGATGCAATCCAAGCATTTGGATCAATAGAGGAGCCTCTACCGCCCCAGGAAGATCCTGCTTGTTCGCCATGATTAAAGTTGGAACATTTTCCATATATGGATTATTGAAAACATGAGTCTTGAGAACATCTCTTGCTTCAGGCAAACGCTCAATATCAGCTGCGTCTATAACGAAGATTACAGCACTGCATCCTGGATAATGTGCCTCCCATAAGAACCGGAAATGTGATTGCCCTGCTACATCTATTGCTGTTATTGTCCATCCTTCAAATTCAAACGATTCGATATTTTGCCCTATTGTTGGTGTCAAGTTTTCTGCAAATTTCCCAAATCTCATAAAACGTGTCAAAGTTGTTTTTCCTGCTGCATCTAGGCCTAATATCAATATCTTTGCCTTTTGCTCTTTCTTAAGCTTAGTTCTCAACCATGATGAAAACGACCCGAACATACTCATGCAGCTGTCATTCCGTATAAGTTAATTTACATTTTTTGTCTATTTTATAAGTCTTATCTTAATCTTGACTTTATCTGGTTAATTTGCTGTTATTTTCTTATTAAAGTTTTTCCAGATATGCAAGCGAGAATATCCCAAACTTACAGTTTATAGTCTAATCTTGCTTGTATTTTTGCTTTAATGTTGGTATTAAAAAAATTTCGATAGCTCTCAAAGATTTTTTACACACGAAAGATAATTTTTACTGTACTCCTAATACCCCATTATCTAAAAATTTTTAAAATGAGAGCAAGGTTGAATGATGTAACCCTTAAAACATATTTTGGTGGTTTGTTATGGCTCTAAAAATAGATAGGAATCCCGGTGACAAAGAAATCGTTTCTAAAAAAGTTAAAGTTGGTCCCGATAGACTAACACGCTTTGAAAGGGCTCGCATTGTAGGTGCGCGTGCCTTACAATTAAGTATGGGAGCTCCTGTATTACTCGAGCTTCAAGGATTAGACAATAAATCACCTCTTGTTATAGCAGAAACTGAACTAAGGGCAAAGGTTTTACCCCTGAGCATACGAAGGACACATCCAAACCAAACCTTTCAAATCATTCCTCTGCAAAAACTAAGAGATATTCAAGCATTAAGAGAGATATAACAAAATTGCTTCTCTAAAAAGGAAACAAATAAAAAGATATGTCCAAGCAATAAGGTGAGTGATATGGTTAAGATACCTGAAACAATGTTCAAATATTGCCCAAAATGCGGCACACACAAGACTATGAAAGTTAAGCAGGAGAAATCTGCTAGAAGAAAAGGTGGACTCACTGCAATGGCTCGAAGAGAAAAACGCACACGAAGAGGTTATGGTAACCATGGAAGATTCAGTAAACGTCCTGTCACTCAAACAAAAATGGCTTCTAAAAC
>JAGLOH010000298.1 GCA_023139025.1 Candidatus Heimdallarchaeota archaeon
CTGAACAGGAACTTGCTTTTCCAATTCATATTACTCCTGAAATTATGCATTTTGCTAGTCTTAGCGAAAATACTATTAATAAAATTAGAGAATTGCCTTGTCATGTCAGTAGAAGAATTGTCATTGCTTATATTCGAAGAGTTCTTCCAATTATCCAAGTACCTGAAGAAGTGTATATAGAATATTTGTTAAAGGAATATTCTACTTAAGCTATATTATTAAAGATAAGCGGTTTCTTACAAGATATTTATATATAAGCACATCAAAATTTCATTCTTAGAGGTGATTTTATGAGTGAAATTATTGATTTTAGTAAAAAGTACTGGTTAGATGAAAATTGTGCTCGTACAACCGCAAGTGGATTACTTGATTTCTATGACTATAAAGATGCTAGTGAAGTTCTATTCAAATCCTTTGCTCCTTTTGGTGAGGGACTTGGAGAAAGATTAATTTGTGGATCTGTTGTAGGATCTATAGCAGCTCTTAGTTATATCCTATCTGAAAAAGGATTAACAAAACACGAAATATTAGAGAAAACTGAAGTTTTCAAAACAGCTTTTCGAGAGGAATTCGGAACCATACTATGTTCAGAGCTTCTTTATCCTGATGTAAAACTAAAAGACCCTTATCCAAAAGACCCAGTAAGATTGGACATTTGTACTAAAGCAGTTGAAAAATCAGTTCTGGAAGTACAAAAAATAGTTGAATCCATAAAATAAACAATGAAAGTTTCAAGAAAAATAGGTTTTCAGTAAGTAGATTCTTATTTGATAAGCATAAAATTGCGAACTAGTTTCCAGCGTTTCTTTTGAATACTCCCTCAATCATCGCAATTTTATCTTTTTTACCCTTTATCCCTCTAAATTGCCTTCCACCTTTCTCAAAGTCTCTTCTTTCATCAGTTTGATACTCTATTGGAGTTTGAGGGAATATCTTCAGCAGAATATTAGTGAAAATTTTGCTTATTTTACTCATATTCATCAAAATTACAGTTCACTTGAAGATATTTAACTTTAGCTGATTCTTTGGTTTTCAGCTGTTTTCGTTTGGAATTTTATATATTTTAATCCATTTCTCACAAAAGATTTTTAAAATAAATAGAATTAACTTCTTTCTAGTAAGTTTGTCTAAATGTCTGGGGGTTCAAAATTGAGTGGTACTGTAAGTTCTTTCAATTCAGATTATCAATTAAATAATAAACTCAGAGATATTTACCAAACTGTTTTTATGATTCAAAAAATCCTAATTGTCCACCAAGAGACCAGTCTTCCTGTCTTTGAAAAGGATATTGAAAGTACAGTTTCCTTCAACGCTGCGATGATATCAGGGGTTCTTCAAGCAATTTCGACAATAGGTCAAGAAATGATAGGACGACCAACAGGTTTCAAAAAATTACAATTTCACGGATTTGCAGTAACAGGATCATATTTTGATGGTTTTACTGTTTATGTTTTTTCTGAAACAGAACTCGTAAAAGAAATTGAAAAGGGAATGCAGGATTTAATTAAATGGTTCAGCAAAACCTTCAATTCTAAGAAAAATAATTGGGATGGTTCATTGGATGTTTTCAAAATTAGCAGTGCTATAATTGAGAGCAAAATATCTCAAAATCTATTTTTATGGTTACTTTATCCTTTCAAGACAACAAAGGATCAAAATATGGGAGAAGAAAATCTTTCTATTCTTGGAAAACAAATCTTTGAATGTATTGAGAAAGATCAGAAATTCTCTGCTGCACTAATTTTAGATCACTTCAAGACCTATGATGAAGAAGAAATTCTTTTTGAGATATTCAATCTGGTTATTAATGGATACATTGAGACTACTTCTAACGATAATTGATATAGAGTTGAATATTAGTTCCCAGAGTTTCTTTTGCGTACTCCCTCAATCATCGCAATTTGATCTTTCTTACCCTTTATCCCTCTAAATTGTATTCCACCTTTCTCAAAGCTTTGTCTTTCATCAGTTTGAAACTCTGGTGGGGTTTGAGGAAACATCTTTAGCAAAAAATTAGAGATAAACTTGCCTATTTTACTCATTTCCTTTCAAATATAAGTTACATTCTGAAATATTTAACATTACTGGTTTAATGGTCACTTGAACAATTTTAAAATATGTAAAGGAGCATATTATAATCTGAGAGAAACCAGAGGTAGACTGAAGCTGAACTACGAAAAAATATTTCAAGATGTTTTCATGATAAGAAAAATACTTGTAGTTCAACATGAGCAGTGTTTACCAGTTTTTGAAATGGACTTAAATAGCCAAATTAACCTTGATCCTTCCCTTATCTGCGATGTTTTGCAATCGCAAGACCCCACTCAAGTTGAGAAAATCAGTTCAACAGCTGATATGATAAAGATAAAGTACTATGGTTTCATTGTTATAACTACAAGTTACAGGTCCTACACAGTTTATCTATTCACTGAACGAGATTTGCATAGTGATCTCGAAATAAATGTCGTAGAATTGGTAAAATGGTTTGATTTAGTTTTTGGTTTTGATAGTTCAGAAGGGGAGTATTCTGAAGAATTTTCTGATTATTATAAAATAAGTATAATGGACAAAATAACCCATCTGTTTCATCTGTGGTTACTCTACCCACTCGAAATAGATATTCGCAAGCTTGCAGAAATCGAAAGCGAGAGCGTGATATTGAGAGACATATTAACCCATTTTGCAGAAAATAAGCAAACCTCAATAATGAGACTATTAGACGATTTGAAGAAATATCCAGTAAATGAAGCATTAGGGTTATTATTCAAACTGGTCGAGAAAGAATTTGTTATAACCAGTATAACTGATCAATATACCCAAACATTTTTCGAACTTGATAGAAATCAAGTGTGAACTTTAGAAGTACAAATAAAAACTGTTTAATTGCTACTTTACATAAATATAAATAATAAATTAACTTTCAAGTATTGAGTAAAAGTCATTAGATGTGGAGTTTCATATATGCAAAGAAAAACGCATAAAATCAAGATTTATTCAGTTGTATTTCTTATAGTATTAAGTTTATCAATTTATCAAGAACAACTAGTTTCTAGAACAGATTATCAAGAGAAAAACGATATAATGATTTCTGACCAAAATAATCCTATCTCT
>JAGLOH010000299.1 GCA_023139025.1 Candidatus Heimdallarchaeota archaeon
GAGAGAGTATCAGACGTGAATCTTCCATCAAAACCAACTGCAAACAGCACTACAGCAGCTATATGAAACAGGAAATCAAATCTAAAATTTTCAAAAAAAGCTGGGACAATAAATAGAATTGTAGGTAGAAAATACCAAATGAGGAATGAGATACCAGCTTGTTTGAATTCAATTGCATAAATCCAGTTTAGCAAAGGGAGAAACAACAATATACTAGAGGAGAGTATATAGTAGAGATATTTTTGCTTCAACAGATCTATCACAAATTTGTTAACAGGAGGAATAAGTAGAGCAAAAATTACTGTTAAGAAAGTAAATACTAAGATACTGAAAATAATATTCTGCCCTAGCATAAGTTGAGGTTCAACTATTGCTACTAGTGCAGTCAGTAGAGCTGAAACTAGTAATATTGAAGCTAAAGTAAAGTAGAATTTCTTCTTATTGTCAATCATTTATTTATCTTCCCAACGGATGCCAAATAGACGACAAACTGTTCATCTTTGTCAAGCTTAAGTAAATCGTTAAACATCTCATCATGAAAAGCTGCAATTGCACAAACACCTGAGTTAATGTTTTCAGCTGCTAGATAGAGATTTTGGCAAATATGTCCCGCATCTATGTGAATGTACCTGTATCCTCGCTCAACATATCTCCAGAACATACGATAAATATCTGCGACCCAGATAAAAGTTACTGAATCATTTTTCACCATATTTTGTCCATAAGCTGCTTCAGCTACTTTATCATCTATTCCTTCTTCAAGAATATATTCTACTAGTTTGTGTTCCAAAGCTATATACCTATAGATTCCTGGTTCAAAGTCTTTGACATTATTAATCAACAAGAAAGTTTCAATAGCATGTCTAGCGCCAGCTGAAGGGACGTTTCGTAGTGTAGCCGAATTATTTCCATGAACTTCTTTGACTCCTTGTGTTGCCCATAGTAACCAAGAGAGTTCCTCCAAAGTAATGGGTTCATCTGAATATTTTCTAACACTCTTTCTTTCTTCAATAGCTTTTCTTAAACTATAATCCTCTATTTCTATCTTTTCAGGTTTTGGTAAATTTATACTTCTCATCTTATGAGCATATTCCATCTCAAGAGGTGGTTGGGGAAGTTGTTGACTCTGATCTGATTTCGAAACAAATTTGTATTGAGTTTTTTTCATGAACTCTTTTCCGATATGTTCCATTATTGATATCTCCTATTTAGTGAAAATTTAAAATTACATTTTCTTAAATATATGGGGAAAAAGTATTTGATTTTTGTAGAAAAAATTCATTTGTATGTTGCTACGATCATCCCGTAGTATTCAGGACATCCATAAACACACAAATCATTATTTAGATCTGAAACTTCTAAAATCCCTAACAAAATAAGCATTTGCCAAAAACTATCAGGTTTAGCTTGGTCTATGAATTCTGGTGAGAGAGTTAATATTTTATTCAGTTCATTTTTTTGAATCAACTCGGTTATCTGATTATCAAAAACCTTGGAAGCGGGATGATAACCGTAAGGTCCGTCTGGATCATGTGCATGGCCATGATCGCAACTAGCGATATAAACTGATTTGATTTTGTTATTGACACTTACACCATTCATCATCTTTCCAAAATCAACTAGATTAGACCAGGGTATTTCTCTAGATGGAGTGATCAAGACAACAGGAGGAACATCTTTCTTGTTTTGTTTGTAAATCTCATTTACATACCAAAGTGGAATCATTGTCCCCCAATCCATCTTCATTGATGAATATTCTCCGTCTGCAGCTCCATAATTAACTGCCACAATTGGCAAATCCATCATTTTCGCTCTTTGATAAATAAGATCGGATGTATTTCTGTCAATTTTGAATTTTAGTTCTGCTTTCTTAGTTTTCTCATCATTCCACCAAATTCCTTCAATCCAGTCTGAGGTGATTATACCAATTTGTCCATCTATCCTCAGATTATGTGGAGAAGCAATAAGGATTACTTGTGGATCAACTTCATAAATCTCTTTAGCTACTAATTTCATAGCTTCGATGAGCTGTTTCCATTCATCATTAGGATTAGGATAAATTTCTTCTATCAAATTAAAACCATGTGGTAGAATAGTTGAGTAATTGATAGCCATATTATTTATTGAAAAATAAACAATTCTTTAGTCTTTTCCTAAAACTGTGTAAGTTCAATTCAGCACTAAAGCCTTCGTTGTCATTCTTACTGTGCTATTCTGCCATAAAATCTCCAGATTAAAATCTAGTATTACTTCACTGATTGTATCCTCAACAATGTTAAGGTCTATCATACTATTTTCTTGTCCAAACATATTGAATGCCAAAACCACAAAATCCTTTCCTTGAAGTTCAAAGTAGAAAAGATCCTCGTTTGTTTGTACTAATACTGTTGTATTAAAGAAAAGCTGTATACCTGAATATTCAGCAGCTGTAAGGTTACCAGTTTTTAACAACCGTGTTTCATCAAGACCATCTAGAATATCAAACACATCATCACTGGTGAAGAAAACTGAATTTCCTGCTTTTTTTCCAAGAAGTTGTATTTCAGTGATATTAATCCAGATTCTTTGAACTATAACAGATATATTCGAAGCTTTTATTCCGTAGTCAAGAGATAAAGGTAAAGTGGTATTTTCTTCAGTAAAATCGCTTTCAAAATAAAGCTTCAATGTTCCATCATTTTGAAGTATAGGAAAGTGAGGGGAATTTAAGAAATCATCTAAAATCAGTGTATGATCACGAATCGTCAAGGGTGTTGCTATTGATCCGCCTATTATAACTAAACTAATTATCAGAACTGTTAGTTGATTTCTTTTATCCATGTGTTCGCACTTTCCATATTATTATTGTTTTTCTTTTTTATTATGATTTTTATTCAGTTAACTAAAGTTGTCATTTTGTTTTCTAAACTGTAACTAGAAAGTAGATATAATCCAATAGAATCAGTGAAGATGCAATAAGAATGGATTCATAGTTTTTACGTTTAGCAGTGATCGTTATTCCTTGAGCAATTAACAATGTAGACCATAGTTTACAAATTATGAATAAAATTGTCAAGAGAATACTTCCCCATTGAGGAACGGTTACACCCACT
>JAGLOH010000003.1 GCA_023139025.1 Candidatus Heimdallarchaeota archaeon
CATAATACTTGTCTATGAATTCCATAATGGAAATTTGACCTGAAAATCCAGCTAATAAATGACCTGTATCAAAACAGATACTCAAATCCATCTGTTGAATGATTGGATACATTAGATCAAATGGATATTCTATGTTTTCCACAGCAAGTTTTCTTGATGGAATATTTGTCCTTTCTAGAGTTTCCTTTATGGTATTTGCAGCATAAGAAGTGAATTGCTGCATCATCATTCCTTGAGCAAATTCTGGCAGATTCATGTTCATAAATTCAACTGTTAAAGCTCCTGTAGGATGTAATACCCAGCATAAAGGATCTAAAGCTTTTGTTATCTCAATAACATCTACAAAACTATCAACTGATGCTTTTCTAATATGGGGAGAAAATGCTGCTGGCTCTATTGCCCACAAGGGTAAATGAACGGAATAGGAAACGTTTTTTCTTGTTTTAGCTCTATTAACCGAGAAATTGTTTCAGGGGATAAAATTCCTGGCAGAACATAAATAAGATCTCCAGTTATTTCGATGTGCTTGAAACCTGCTTTAATATTCTTATCTACAATCTTGATATAGTTAAGTTTAGACATATCAAATTGTCCATCTTGAAATAGAGAGAAGAAGTCAGAAAATTCAAAAGGTCTATTCCCAAATAAAAGAGCCATTTATTCACCTATCGATGAATCTTTAGATTAAGGTAATTATAAAAGAGTTTTGAGAAAAAAAGGAGAAATTAATTATCTCATTTTATCTTTATAGTAATAGTTTGGTTTGTATGTTAAAGGCCATTCAGGTTCATTATCCAATATTTCTTCTATCTGAGCAAGTGTATCCTTTGATAGTTCTACATCTGAAGCTTTCACATTTTCAATAACATGTTCTGGTTTAGTGGCACCGATTATAGCTGAAGAGATTTCTGGTCTTCGTAGAATCCAAGCAAGAGCTAATTGACCTATGGATATATCAAGCGATGTAGCAATTTCACCAAGTTTTTTCACTTTTTCAATTGTTTCTTCTGTAAGATTTTTCTTCAGAAATTCTGATTTATCAGCTCTGCTACCTTCTGGAATACCATCATTATATTTTCCAGTTAAAAGACCTTGAGCTAGAGGAGACCAAACTGTGAATCCCATTCCGTGAGTTTTAGCTACAGACATGATTTCCATTTCTATGTATCTTACCAACATATTGTATAGGGGCTGTTCAACAACAGGTTTATGTGCTCTAATATCTTTAGCAATTGCGTTTGCTCTTTCTAACTGTGCAGCAGTCCATACCGAAGTTCCCCAGTATCTAACTTTGCCATCTCTTATCAAATCATCTAGAATTTCTACAGTTTCTCTTAGAGGTGTCATGTAATCATATCTGTGCATAAAGTAAATGTCAATATAATCCATATTCAATCTATCAAGAGTACCTTCAATTGCATTCATGATATTTTTACGACTTAATCCCCAATCATTAACATCATAATCGTTCATTGCCCAAAAGACCTTACTAGAAATGACTAGATCTTTTCTGTTGAAAGTTTCTTCAGCGAGGAAATCAGCTATTACCATTTCTGCTCCTCCCTTTGCATAAATTTCAGCTGAATCTATAAAATTGATACCATTTTCAATCGCAGCAGTCATACATTTTTTTGCTACTTCATTTTCTACTGAACCACCATATGTTAACCATGAACCTAAGGAAATTTCACTAACTTTTAATCCCGATTTTCCAACTTTTCTATATTTCATAAAATCACTTACTTTGAAACTTAACCTAATACAACAAAAATATTCTAAAATAAAAAGTATGTGGATTTTCAAAAAATGCACTAAACCTCGCTTTTTTGTAGGTCTACAAAAACAATTCCCCAACTCACAGGTTCTGTCATTTAGATAAACACTATCTCTTTGAAGAAATTCAGCTCCTCTGATGACAACCTATTTGGATACTTGAATTTCTTGATGTAGGTACGAAATCTTTTATTCATGACATCATTTTTTATCAGGTGTTCTGTTTTATTTTCTGGAAAAATCACAGATACTAGATAGTACTGTTTTCCTTCAAATCGCGGATCTGATTGCCCATCATCTTTGCCCCAGAATGTAAAAATTATCATGCTGTGGCCGATAATTGAAGGTGCTGGAAGCGGTCCATAAACACCAGTTTCATATCTATGACCTTGACCAACTGTAACATAGCAGAAACCTATGAATTCATCCAAGTTTACATCAAAGGATTCCAAATCTGCTTTAACAACTTCTCCTCCTTTCATTCCAAATCGAAATAGTCCGACCCCAACTTCTTTGCTGTAAGCAATTTTTCTTTTAAAATAGATATAGTCTGATGTTTCCTTTGTGTAACGAGCGAACCCAACTCTCCGTTTTTTACTGAAAAATGAAATAATATAGATCAGAACTCCTAATGGAAGTATAATGACTATTATATAATAATACCAATTTTGTTTTTCTATTTCAATTCGTGGTATTTTTACAGGCTCTTCTAGTGGGTACAAATCAAATTCTCCCCAGAACCCCTCAATAGAATAATCACCAGTTCCCAACCACTCATTCCAGAAATTACCTTCTTCCATTTCATCTTCATACCAGAAATTATTGATTCCATTTTTTGAATATGCTTGGCTTAATCCCCCAAGATTATTTTGAATAAAATTATTGTGATGAATCAAATTACTTGAAGAGTAGTTTAAGGTTATACCATATCCAGTATTAAGCTCTATAAAATTGTAGGTTATTTTACACTCATTTGAGTTAAAAAAGTAGATTCCTTTATTTTTATTGTTTGAAATGCTGTTATTATAGATTTCAAAATAATGTGATTCATCCAAATAGAATCCTATCGTGTTGTTTATTACTTCATTTTCTTTGAGATGAACAACTTCTGAATCCTTAAAGTGAAAAGCTGGACCTAAATTTCTATATAGTTGATTTCGTTTAATTTCACCCATATTAATCTCCCAAAGATAAATTCCTGATTTTTTGTTATCAAAACAATAATTCTGTTCTACAATTGGAGAACGGCTAAAATACACCTCTATTCCAACCTGGTTTTGCTCACAAATATTATTTGAGATAGTAATATCATCACTAAATCGGATAGAAACACCATTTTCTTTATTTAGAGAAAGTATATTATTCGAAATAGTTACATCATCTGAGTCTATACAATTTATACCGTTTAAACTATTAGAAGTAAGAGAATTATTATCTATTAACGTTCCCGGCGCATCCCAGAGGTCTATACCATAGGTGTCATGTTCAATACAAGTATTATTTCTTATTTCTGCTGTACCATGAGAAATCCATGATATCCATATCCCTACTTGTTTAACTTTAATGAAGCAGTTCTGAATAACAAAATACTTAGTTGTATCGCTGATGTTTATTCCGAAATTTTGAATTTCAGATGATATATTGTAGTTCTCTAATCTATAGGGATCTGCTATTGTTCCATTTCCTGGGAAAACTAAAAATTCATTATCATTGGTAATATGAATTGGATCACTTTGTATCAAAAATGTTTGAGGTTTTGTTATCATAGTGAATTCATTTGTTTGAACATTTGGACCCTCTCCAAAAATTGCAGTTGAGGGACTATGAAAACCTATGCCAAGTAATATGGTTAGCAAAAACATAATCTTATAGATTTTCCCCAGAGACATTTGATTCTATTAAATATAATGTAATGACTACTTATAAAATTCTACTATTTGTTTTGAATATGTATAATTTTCCTCTAATGATACACAAATAAATTCTTAATACCCATCATTCAATTGTCCAACGGGTAGTTAGATGAATTCTGAAATAGAAGATATCGCTTATTTTGAAACACCTCGGAATCCTTTGCCATTGAATTATATTGCTAAGGGTGTTGAGGGAGTAGAAACTATTATTGCTGCAATAAATCCTCGAGCTACTGAAGAAGTTATCAGTGGAATATTAAGAGCTGCAAAACAATCAAAATCTGTAGTTATATTTGAACTAGCTTTAAGTGAAATGTCACTCAGTGGTGGATACACTGGTTATACTCCTGAGAAATTTGCTCAACGCTGTAAATCTGCCGCAGAAAAAGAGAAATGGTTTGCCTACTCATTACATGCTGATCATTTAACCTTAAAGAAAGGTACTGATGAAGAAACAGCTAATTTAATGAAAGAAATCAAAGCTCGAGTTGAAGCAGGATTTACTGGTTACGCCATTGATACATCTTTTCTCTTTAACAGAGATGAAGATACAGTAAATGGTCAATTGAGTGATATTTTATCAAAAGGCCTTGTATTATTTGAGTTCCTAAAAGAACTGATGGGTGAAAGACCATATGGGCTTGAAGGAGAAGTTGGGGAAATCGGAATTACAGAGTTTACAACAGTTGAAGAAGCTGTTCACTATGTTTCATCTTTAATTAAGAATGACGTCATAATAGATTATCTAGCAATAGCAAATGGCTCCACACATGGTGTGAGTGTCGATACTGAAGGTATAGTCGTTCCACAGCTAGGGATTAATGTTCAGAGAACTGTTGAGATAGTAAATGAATTCAAGAAACAGGGAATAAGAACAAGAATAGCCCAGCATGGAATCACAGGCACCCCAGTCGAGGTAATAGCCTCAACTTTTCCACATGGAATTATAACAAAAGGGAATATAGGTACTTTCTGGCAAAGACTAGTACAAGATATTCTCGAAGAACGTGAACCTGAACTATTAACCAAAATACGTACTTGGGTGTTAGATAAATATGGGAAACCTGATGTAGACGAGCATAAAACATTCGCAAAGAATTCTAAATATGCTTGGAAAGAATTCTTTGAAGAAGTTGAGAATATTAGTGAGGTTACCAAACAAGCAATAATTGTGAAAGCTGAATCAGATATGAATGATTTTATCAAAGCCTTGAAAATGGAAAATACTGCAACTCTTTGCCTTAAATATATGTTAGATAATTTTCTAACAAATACATACTAGGATCTGAAAAAATGTCTATAATAAAATATCATACACTGGAAGCATATCTTGAGGAAATTCAACCTGAATCTCTAAGAGAAATACTAAGAGAGATTATCAATATAAGTTTGGATGTACCAAAACAGATTCTAACATTTCTTCTAGGAGAAGATGATTATTCTGGTATCATTAATGTGTCTGGAGATGAACAGCTAAGCCTAGATGTTGCCACACAAGAACTATTTATGCAAAGAATTCCCAATAATCTTTACTCTCTCTTATTAGGTGAAGAAACAGATGAAAATAATATAATGGAAGGAACAGGTGAATTTATTATTTTAGGTGATTTTATTGATGGTTCTTCTATTATTAGAACACGAAGTCCAGGAGCAATTGTTAATGTAATTGATCAAGAGGGATATACTATTGCTGCTTTGACAGTAAGTTACACATTATTCTTGCGATTTGATTTAGCTACAGATCTGGGGTTCATTCAATTTATTTATGACGGAGAATCGTTTCGAATAGTAAGAGATACTCTAGATATTAGCCCTAGTAAAAATCCAGTGTTCGGGCTTGGTGGGAAGTATAATGACCATTCAGCAAAGCAGAAACTTTTCGTTGACGCATTAGATATTAAAGGAAAGAACAGATATGGTGGCTGTATGGTCCAAGACATGAATAATGTTTTTGAAAAAACAGGTGTTTTTGGTTATTTCGCACCTAAACTTAGGTTCTGTTATGAAATCCTTCCTTATCTTTATATTCTGTCTAAAGTTAATGGAGAAGGATTCTACATAACTGCCGATGGACACGAAATTAAGTATAAGGATATAAAACCCTTAGACGTAAACAAACTTACTTCGATGCACTATCTGCACCAAAGAACTGGTTTTGTTGGCGGTTCTAAAGATTTAATCAAATTATGGCATAAAATAGAAGATTTGTGAATATTTTCCAACTCTTCTCCTTTTATTTTCTGTTGAAACTATTGAGTAAAACTTTTAATTAAGTAATTATAATATGTATTAGCGACCCGTATTATTTTGCTTAGGTGATTTATTTGGTCAAAACAACTATAAGTTTACTCAAAGCTGATATAGGATCATGTCCTGGTCATGTAACTGTTTATGAGCCTTTAATGGTTAGAGCTGAAGAACTGATGGAAAAAGCTAAGGATGAAAATGTCATTCTTGATTTCGTTGTGTTCAATGCTGGCGATGATACTGAACTCCTTTTATCACATTCTAAGGGAGTTGACAATGAAGCGATACACAAGCTTGCTTGGGATACTTTTATGACACTTGGAAAGGAAGCTAGAGAGATAGGACTCTATGGTGCTGGACAAGATCTGTTGAAAGATACTTTCACAGGAAACATAAAGGGAATGGGTCCTGGATGTGCTGAATTTGAATTTGAGGAACGTCCAGCAGAGCCTTTACTTGTTTTTGCGATGGATAAAACAGAACCAGGGGCATTTAATTATCCTATTTTTCAAATGTTTGCTAATCATTTCAATACAGCTGGTTTGATTATAGATCCAAAACTGCATGAAGGGTTTACTTTTTCTGTTATGGATGTCTATAAGAACAAAATTGTTGATTTAAGCTGCCCAGAACAGATGTATGATCTTCTTGCGTTAATTGGTGCTCCAGGAAAATATGTTGTTAAGTACGTTTATAGCAAAACTCCAGATCTTGGAATAGCAGCAGCTATTTCAACAGATAAATTATCCCTTATAGCCGGTAAGTATGTAGGAAAAGATGATCCTGTTGCAGTGATTAGGAGTCAAAGTGGTTTTCCAGCTGTAGGAGAGATAGTTGAGGCTTTTACTTTGGGTCATTTGGTTTCAGGTTGGATGCGAGGTTCCCATCGCGGACCACTTATGCCTGTTTCACTTGAATATAGTCAATGTGTCCGATTTGATGGTCCCCCTAGAGTTGTTGCACTAGGTTTTCAATTGAAAAACGGCATATTCAAAGGAGGTGTAGATTTATTCGATGATCCATCTTTTGATTCTACACGAACAAGAGTCAATGAAATTGCTGAATATATCCGTAGGCATGGACCTTTCGAACCTGGTCGTCTTCCTTTGAGTGAAATGGAATATACAACATTACCCGGTGTGCTTAAGAAATTGGAGGATAAATTCCACGATTAGTCTTGAATTTCATCTCTTTTTCTTTCTTCCTCTCTTGTTTTTTCAAGTCGTATCTCTTTTTCACTTAAAAGCATGTAAATAAAATATCTTATTGGTTCATGAAGTGGTTGATAGATACTTGGATTAAAATCATGAAGATGAGTACATAGATCGTCAATAACAAATTCATCTGTTTCAAGGTCGTAAATCAAAGGATAGTATCTACACCCTTCTGGTCTATCCTCATAGATAGAACATCTTTTATCATTTAGAAAGAAACATCGACCATCTATGTTTCTTAAAACCATAAATCCTTCTTTTTCTACTAGAAACTCATCAATTTGGAATCCTAATTTTTCAATTCTTGTTATGTCTTTTTCTCCTAGAGGCATTTCTGTTTCTAGACAGCATTCATAACAATTGTCTGCATATGGACAATAGAATTCTAAATCTGGAAGAGTCATTTTTTCACCTTCGTGCTTGAATCTCAATTACTGATTCCATAAGTTTTCCTTTAAATTCAATTGCTAGTTCTTCTATTGTTTCCTCATTATCTGCTTCAATTGTCATTCTAATTACAGGTGAAGTATTAGATGGCCTAATTAGAACCCAGCCTTCTTTCAAGTTGATTCTAACACCATCCATAGTATTAATATCCTCATATTTTGATAGTAATTTCTTCTTTAGTAAATCTACTGCAGCAAATTTGATATCATCTTCGCAATGAATTTCTTCCTTTCTTAAGGGATACGTTGGGATTTTATCTACTAAAGTTGACAATCTTATCTTCTCTTTATTAAGTATTTCTGCAATCTTAAGAGGTGTAACAAGTGCATCATCAAAGAGAAAATATTCAGGTAAAATAATATGACCACTAGATTCAACACCCAAGGGCGATTTTTCGTTTTTTGCCTCGATTGTCAAAAAGGTGTGTCCAACAGGAATCTGTTTTACTCGATAACCTAAAGGTTCAAGTTGTTCGGCTACAGATTTTGAACATTCTACGTTTGCAATAATTGTCCCTTCTTTTTTAGATAAGCCATAAAGACCAATAATTATTCCTGTTTGATCTGCAGAGAGAATTCTCCCCAAATCATCTACGATTACAGCTCTATCTCCATCTCCATCAAATGCTACTCCAAAATTACATCCTTTCTTTGTAACTGCTTTAACCAATTCAGTCAGATTTTTTGGTTTTGGATCAGATGGTCTTCCTGAGAAAGTAGGATCAGTATCACAATAGATTCGTGTAATTTCAATTCCCAAGGATGAAAAAATTTTTGGAGCTGATAATGTGGTGCTACCACCACCGCAATCTAGTGCAACTTTCATTTTTTCTGTGAATTTGAATTTTTGTTTAAAAAACTCCTCATACTTATCCTTAATCTCATAGGAAATTGAACTTCCAATTTCTCTCCATCCCACAAGTAAATATTTTTCATCTATAGTTATATCTCTAATCTTCATTAATTCTTCTTCTGAAAAACCAACACCGTCTGAATGATAGAATTTTATGCCGTTCCATTCAGGTGGAAGATGGCTTGCTGTTACAAACGCTGTTGCTGTTTTTTCTAAAAACCACCCCGCATAAAGGGTTTGCCCGAATGCTGTTGTACCTACGTAAACTACATCAATTCCAGTTGCTGTTACCCCAGAAATAAAAGAATAAACTAATGGGATACTAGACTGTCTAATTTCATTGCCCACAACAACTTCTTTGCCTTTTAATGTTTCTTTAACATATGTCCCAAAGGCTAAACCTATTTTATACATTAATGGTGGAGAGATATCCTTATTGTAAATTCCTCGTATATCATATGCTCGAAATATATTTGGGGAGATATCTTTGTTCATTGGTTTAAGGGTAAATTAGATGTATAAAAATTTGCTTACACGTAAATCTTTTATTCAAGCTAGAGCGATTTCAAAGTTATGCACGTTTCAGTTGTATATATTCTTGTTTTCTTGAGTTCATATTTGATTGGATCAATTCCTTTTAGTTGGATAATTACTAAGATTAAGACTGGAGAAGATTTAAGAAAAATTGGTTCAGGTAACGTTGGTGGGAGAAATGTATATCGAGCTACAAAATCTAGAAATTGGGCATTGTTTGCAGGTTTTCTAGATGTTGCTAGATCAGTAACAGCTGTAGCTTTACCATTTTATCTATCAAATATCTTGTACTTCCAAAATTTTCCACAATATAACATACCTCTTACAGATTTTTTCCCAGATACAGCACTCGGATTTAGTCTTACCGTTGCTGGAGTAGCAGCTATTTTTGGACATAATTGGTCAATCTATCTTCTCCCTGGCCATGCAGGAAGAGGAATTACTGTAGTTCTTGCATCAATGTTATATGCTAATCCAATAATGATTGTATTTTGGATTATTTTGTGGCCTATTGTCATAACTATTGTAGGTTACTCTTCGATTACCTATATTATTACTACTGCATTAGTTGGGGTCATTGCATTGTTCTTCCCAGTAGTAATGCCTTGGGCACCCTATAATTTGGCAGTAGCTATTATTCTCTTCAGTGTAGCAATTATTATGATTAGCAGACAAAAGGACAACATTAGAAAAATCAGAACAGGTGAAGCAAAAAAAATGAAAATATGGAAAGCTCTGAGAGGTAAAAAGAAGCTTTCCGAAGAAATATTGAAATAAAAGAGGGTAAGAAAAATCTTACCCCTAACACTCTATCAGTTTTTTTTCGCGGTAACAGTTATGCTTTGAATAGATTCTCCAATGCTCATAACATCTTCAATGTCTACATCGATATCTTCCAAATCTACCTCTTCACCACCAATAATCAGCTTAGATTTTGGTTCTACCTCTTTCTTCTCCCCTTTTACTTCGTGTTTGAGGTTAGTTCCTTTTTGCTGGACTTGGATATCTTTAAAACCTGCATTTTCAATCATTTCCAAATATCTGTTCTTCAATTCAGCACCAGATACACATGCAGCAAGAAGCTTTTTGTTATCTCGAATTGCTTCAGGAAGCGGTTTAAGAAGAACAATATCTGATATTGCGATTCTTCCTCCTGGTTTAAGAACACGATATGCTTCATCAAATACACGTTGTTTTTCAGGTGAAAGATTAATAACACAATTAGAAATTATTATATCAACAGAATTATCAGCAACTGGAAGATTTTCGATCTCTCCAAGTCTGAATTCGACGTTTGTAAAGTTGTTTTTTTCTGCATTATCGCGTGCTAAATCAATCATATCAGGAGTCATATCAACACCAATTACCTTTCCAGTTGGACCTACTTTTTGCGATGAAAGAAAGCAGTCAAGCCCACCACCTGCTCCAAGATCAAGTACTACTTCACCTTCTTTGAGCGAAGCTATAGCTGTTGGGTTTCCACAACCTAATCCCATATTAGATGCATCTGGGATTGATAATAGTTCTTCTTGAGAATACCCGATTGCTTTGCTTACATCTGTTGATTTTGAACTATCTCCACAACAGGAAGAACCTCTTCTAGCTACTTTTGCATAACTATCTCTTACACTTTTTTTTACTTCTTTAGATTTCATTTAAATCATCCTTTTTGTTCTTGTAATTCCTGTTCAACAACAGGTTTGTTTCTTTTTCTCTTGTTCAGAGCTTTTCTCATTGCTTTCTTCACAACAATTCTCGTTGGAAGTTTCTTCATATTTTTCTTCATATCTTTCTTCATCCATTTTCATTACCTCCTTATTGGTGAACTTAATCTTCTACTAACTCCTCCATTATGGGTTTAAGGGCAACTTTGACCATACCATCTATTTTGTCAGCTTTCATTAGAGAAATACTAGACAATACTCCTTTTTCTCGCATACTGATAACAATCAACCTGTCTCCTTCACTAATTTTCATTTTGTCTCGCAAAACTTTGGGTAGAACTATTTGCCCTCTACTATCCACATGAACAACACCTTCAATGTGACAGCATCCTAAATCTTCTGTACTAGAAGGGCAACAAGGTTCTGTTTTCTTCGTTGTATTCATTGTTCTCAGAATATGTGAAAATACGGAGATATATAAATCTTCCGAAATTTCAGAAATTTCAGAAAAATCTACAACGTCTTCTATCTTTTGTAAATGCTTTTAATCATACTGACAAACACTAGTACAATGAAGCAAGCTCATATTCTAACTGGAACACCTGGTACTGGAAAATCTACTGTTGCAGATCTTCTAGAGGCTAGAGGCTATTCAGTAATGAATGTTGGAAATTTAATCAAAGAAGAGATGCTTTATGATTCCTATGATAAAAAACGAGATAGTTTTGTAATAGACGATGACAAACTTAATGCTGCCTTAACTAAATTAATTGAAGAAAATTCCTCACCTTTCCCTCTTGTGCTTGATGGACATGTAGTGCGACTCCCTCCCCTGTTGGTATCAAAGTGTATCGTTTTTCGTTGCTCGATTCGTAACCTTCGACAGAGACTGGTGGTACGTGGTTATAGTGAATCAAAGATTGATGAGAACATCGAAGCAGAAATAATGGAAGTTATTTTGACCGACATGATGCAACTATATGGTAAAGATCTTGTTAGAGTTGTCTCCACAGATGTTTCCATTGAGAAAACATTTGAGGAAGTTTTAGCAAATTTAGCAGATTAGTGTTAAGAATCTATCCACTTATTCTTATGGATAAGATACCTCTTTTATCTTTAATTACTGACACTGCTTCATTTGGTGCTACTACAGTAAATCCTTTGTTCTTGGTTCCTTTACCAAAAAGTTTTGCCCATTTAAAGTCTTCTCCGCTCTCGAATGAAAACATCTTGATACCTATGAAGTTTCCGTAATCAATTTTACTCATAGTTCTTTCAATAAGATTAAGCTCTTCACTGTGAGAGAGTCCATCTTCGAGAACCAATATGCTGTTCCTCATTACTTTGGATAAGATGTAACTGATTTTCTCTTCAGATGACAGATCATCAGTCTCAGAAAAAGGTATAAAATCTACTCTGTACTTCATTCTCTTCACCTTACCTTCCTAGCCAATTCGGCTATTTTATCATATAATTGTTCTATACCATAACCCTGTAGCGCAGATACGGGGATTACATGATACTCGCTGAACACATCTTTAACTTCTCGAATGTCCACATCAGGTAAATCAATCTTATTTGGAACTAGTATGAATGGCTTCTTTTGGTGCTCCAAATTACCTATAATTGTAAAGTTTACTTGATCAAACGGTGATTTTGCTGCATCTATAATTACTAGAGCTACATCTACATTTTCAAGGAACTTTATTGCTTCCACTATTCCTCTAGTTGCTTCCTTGGCTCTTTGCATTGCTTCTCCAGCTGTAAGTCCATGTTTCATGAACTCCTTTGGATTGACTGAGGATGCTATACCAGGCATATCGATTAATGTAAGATCCAAGGTAGTTCCTTTAGAAGAGAAGTTAACCTTCTCAAGCTTTTGAATTGTTCTTGTTTCGTGTGGAATTTCGCTTACAATCCCAACTTCTTGGTCAGCCCAATCCACACCAATTTTGTTTGCGAGAGTGGTCTTACCAGCATTTACTTCACCGTAGAACCCCAAATTAATTGATTTTGGCTTTGATTTTAGCCATAATCTCCATGACAATTATTTCACCTGACCAAGCTTACTCTCTGGTTAACTTAAAAAGCAATATTATGGACGTCACACGGTCGTATTACGATTGCCAATTGACTTATAGTAATCTTTAGAAATATGTGGGTCAAATGGTCATCTAATAAGGTTTATTAAGCCTAAAAAAAAGAAACTCGAAACAAGGATTTTCAAATTTAGGTCGTGATTTAAATTTTCATTATGGGTGCTAGTCTAAAAGTGTGGTTAAAATTACTCTGGGATAATAAATTCAACATCAGTTGGAAATATATTCCAAGAACTCTTGCAATAACATTAGTTACAGCTTTATTTACTCCTCTAACCATCTATGAACATTTACGATTTAATAGAAAGGTCAGAAAAACAGAAATCAAGGAAGATCCCATATTCATAATCGGTCATTGGCGGACAGGAACTACTCATTTACAAAATCTTTTACTTCTTGATGAAAAATATGGCTATTTGGATTTAATTGAAGCTACATTTCCTCATCTAATGCTTGGTAGCTTCAAACTAATCTCTATGCTAATGAAACCCCTTATTCCTGAAACTAGACCCATGGACAACATGTCCATGGATATAACCACACCTCAAGAGCATGATTTTCCAATAGTTGATCTTTGCTTGCTTTCTCCACAAACTGGTTTGTTTTTTCCAAGTAACAGAGAACGATATCTTAAGTACGGTACTTTCGAGAAAGCGACTGAAACTGAAGTTACCAAATGGAAAGAAACCTTCTTGTTTTATCTAAAAAAACTGACATTAAAAGAAGGAGGAAAACAGCTTTTACTCAAAAATCCTCTGGATACTCATAGAGTTAAGCTTATCTTAGAAATCTTTCCTAATGCTAAATTTATCAATATTTACAGAAATCCATACAAAATCTTCTTTTCAACCGTTAAACTCCATAAAACTAATACTCACTTGTTCTGGTTACAAAAACCAGAATATATACTGGAAGATTTTATTTTCGATTTGTATTTAGAGATGTATGAAAAATATTACAAAGACTTTGATTCTATTCCCAAAGAACAATTAATAGAAGTTAAATACGAAAGTCTAATTTCGGACCCAATGGGAGAATTAGTGAAATTATTTGATCAACTTAATTTGGGAGATTTTGAACTAGTAAGAGAAAAAATTCAAATTTATTTGGATTCCCTAAATGATTATAAAGTAGGGAATTACAAAATTTCGAAGAAAGATAAAGAACTCATCTACTCAAAATGGCATGAAACAATCGATCGTTGGGGTTATGAGAAACCTTAGAAAAGATAAAAAGAAAGAACTCATAAACATACGATATCTTTTGGTGTGTTTGAAAGTCTTATTACTCCCTCTTTTATCACAATACAATCATCTTCTAGACGTACGCCAAATTCACCAGCAAAGTATAACCCTGGTTCTACAGTAATTACTGAATTCTCTAGTAAGTTTTGAGCTGGTCTCTCTGGATAGGACTTTCTAATGCCTACACCGATATCATGAGTCTCAATACCAATTGGATGTCCTGTAGAGTGAATGTATAACTTTTCATGGTCATAACCAAATTCTTCAAATTTGTCTCTTACAGCTTGTTCAACGATATCTGAAGGAATTCCTGCTTTGATTTTAGTATAAGCCGCTTCCTTTGCTTCATGAACAGCTTCATAAGCTCTAAGAACTTCCTCGTTCGGATTGCTACCTATCCAGTATGTATGCGTAATATCAGAATTGGACATATCATAAGCAACTCCATAATCAATTAGAAGAACTTGATTTTCTTTGATTTTACCAGTTCCTGCTTTATGATGAGGTATAGCAGCATTGGGCCCTGAAGCTATTATAGGTTCAAAGGCTACTCCTCCTCTTTTATTACACTCAAATTCAATTATTGCTGCTAATTCCTTTTCTATCATGCCAGGTTTAATTAATGGTTCAACAACATCTTCCATCAACTCTTCTGCAAGTTTAGCTGAAATTTTATGATTTTCAATTTCTTTCTTGGTTTTGACAGCTCTTACATCATAGATAATCTCATTAGCTGAAATATAATTCAGATTTTTATTCTGATTAGTTAGAGCTTTGAAAGCCCCACTAGTTAAAATATCGTAATTTAGTTTCGTAAACACTTCTTTCTCTTCAACAAAATTAAGTGCAATTGTTGAGTTATCTGAGATATCATTGAATAGTTTACTTACTAATTCTGTAAGTTCATTCCCTTGCTTGTAAGCTTTAATATCATAGGTTTTTTCATCCACAAGCATTTCTTCCATTCTTGATGTGATAACAGAGGGTTTTCCTGTTTTTGGAATAAGAGTTAAAGTAGCTGATGAAATCCATTTTTCATGTAAATATTTTTGATGAATATCATGAGAATGATGACAGAAAATTATCCATCCATCAACATTATGTTTATCTAAAATCGCTTGAATTCTTTCTACTTTTTCATTCAAAATCTACACATTCCTTAATTATTTGTTTTATATTTTCTGGAATAGAATTATTTTCCATTATTTCTAACAAATCCTTAAATTTGTCTATATCTCTGTAAATGTCCTTACTTTCTAAAATCTCATAAGATATGGCTTCTTTTTCAAAGACATCTCTAAATCTTAAAGCTGAATTCTTTCCAAAGACCAATGGAAAAGAGTTATTCTTATTGAAAGTTAATATGCTTGTTCCATTATCAGGTGTTGGACCTAGCAATATTTTTTTCTCGATTTTGTGTTTGTAAAGAATTTCCTTAATTTCTTTAGATTTAATCAAAGGTAAATCGGCCATAATTATTGTGATTATATCTTCTTTTATCTCTTTGAAAGCATTAGTTAGTGATTCATTTAACTCATTTCCCTTATCTGACAGCAAAGTAAATTTTCCTGAAAAACTAAGATTATTTTTCTTTGTTAATATGTATAAGTTAACATCTGTTTCGATCATAGATACTTCATTTATAAGATTCTGAGTCATATGATAGAGCAGTTTTCCAACAGAAGTTTCATTCAGATCAGACCTTAATCTGCTCTTATCACTCGCTGTTCCTCTATAAGGAATTATTATTGCTTCCATGGTTTTTCTGTCCGGTATAATCTCTAATTAATCTTTGAATAAACTTTGGATCTCGAATCAATGGTCTAGCAACAGATACCGCTTTTGCTCCTGCTTCAAGCATTGTCTTAATGTCGCTTATAGTTTGAACAGAGTTATTTCCGATAATTGGTATATCAGTTGAATTAACGAGGTTATGGATTATTTTAATATTTGCTCTATTGTGCCCTGGTAGCATAGCATCAGAATGAATGAAACTAATTGAAAATTCATCTAAAATTCTTACAAATTTTTGATACTCATTAACTAAATATCCTCGAATTTTTATTCCTAAAGGAAATGTAGGAAGTATTGCTCGTATATTATTAAGTAAGAGTTCCAAACTTTCTAGGTTAATAAGTAAACTTTGTCCCCCGTTGGTGTTGATAATTTCTTCTTGACGACAATGAGCATTTATTTCTATAAAATCAACAAATTCAGTAAATTTCTTCAACCACATTTTAGTTAGATTATCAATTCTAGAAAATCTTATGTTAACATTTATGGATTGATGTTTGTAAAGTTTCACAAGATCTAGATTCTTTATGCACCACAGTCTAGCATCCTTCTGTTTTGTTGGAAGAACAAACTCCCTTCTCCCTCTTTCAATCATTTTAATTGTTGCTTTATGAGATTCATAATCTATGGAAAATCCCCCCAAAGTTACCATACTAGCACCATATCTCAGAATTTCTTGGCAAAAATTTCTATTTGAAATACCAGCTAAGGCAGATTGAACAATTGGTGGTCTAAATTTAAAACCAAAATCTATCATCGGATTATCTCCTATTTAGAATGAAAGAGGAAAGCTTCTTGGGGATAGTTTCATCACTAAAGAGAATGTTTTGTGTAAGAACTTCTAAACCTGTTTCTTTTTCAATTTCCTCAATATAATTCTTGTCTGTTTCATGAATTATTATAGTGCTACATATGTCCTTATACAGCTTTGCCACACCTACAGGAGATATCTCAAAACCTTTAGTTTTCATCAACTTACCTGTCGGTCCACTAACAGGTGCTTCACCAATAATTGGACTTATAGATATACATCTGCTTTTGTTTTCTTCAAGCTTTTTTCTAATGGGTTTAATGTCAATAATAGGGCCAATACTGGTGATTGGGTTACTAGGACCAATTATTATTAATTCTGAAACATCCAATTCATTTAGAGCCAAGTTTGGAACTATTGCTTTTTCAAGATCTTTAACATAAATATCCTTAATTTCGATTTCTCCTTTGTTTTTCACCCAAAATTCTTGGAAGTGAATATTTCTATCATCCTCAGTAATAATACGCGTTTCAATATGAGTTTCTGAACTTGGAAAAATCTTTGCTCCAATGCCTAGTTTCTCTCTCAAATTATTGATTATTACAGATTGATTTACTCCTTTTTGCATTTCATTTGTCCGAAAAACTTGCATCCCTAGGTCTTTGTCTCCTAACTGGAACCAAGTGTTTACCCCATACCTGTTTAGGAAGTCTAGAGTATTGTAAGTTTCATTTAGTACACCCCAGTATTTTTCTGTATCTAATAGATTACTAAAGAGATAAAGAATTGTATCAATATCTGGAGAAACATAGTAACCATACACCCAGAAATTGTCTGCAGAATTGGCAATTATAGATATCTGTTCTTCTGGAATATTACTTCTAAAACCTTGAATTAGCTTTGGGGTTCCTGTTCCTCCAGATAGGAAAGTTATCATTTTGAACCCTCATGATTTTGAAATTTAAAGAAATTATTTAGCTGATTTTTTTGAGGTTTTTGCTTTAGATTTTGTAGCTTTTTTACTTGGTGTTTTCTTTGGTTTTGCGGCTGTCTTACTTGGTGTTTTCTTTGGTTTTGCGGCTGTCTTACTTGGTGCTGTTTTTGGTTTTGCGGTTGTCTTACTTGGTGCTGCTTTTGGTTTTGCGGTTGTCTTACTTGGTGCTGCTTTTGGTTTTGCGGTTGTCTTACTTGGTGCTGCTATAGTTTTATCTTCAACTGGTTTTTCAGGTGTTTCTTTAGGCTTTTTTGGAGGGGTTTTTCTTGTTGTTTTCTTTTTAATAGTTCCTGTTTCTACTAAACGAAGTCTCGATGTTGACTTTATAACGACTCTATAATAAGATCCATTTTCTCCCATATCTGGATTTCGAACGATTTTGATAACATCACCAGGTTTTGCTTGAATAGCTTTCACAGCTGCATCACTTTCTAGGATTTTAGGTATTTGATGTTTTTCAATTTGGTATCTCTCTAAGAAGTACTTTATTTCCGGTGATTTAAGCATAACATGTTGACGAACCATTGCATGATCAAAGATGTTAAACAGTGGATTGTTACTACTTATAATTTCAATACCCAGTTTAATTGACTCTTTCTTTGCATAATGAGTTAAAGGTGATTCTGCAATAAGGAGGGCTTCACCAAGCTTTTCTTCCTCTTGTAGTTTTCCTAAAAGTCTAATTAATTTTACTCCAATTTGAGGATTTTTTGGAAATCGTGCAATTGCTGTTATCTTTTCTTTTTTTTCAGAAATTTTATCAGCATAAATGTCTAGGAAATCGTCATCTTCTTTGGTATTTTTAATTTGAAATCCTCTAAATTCAAGAATTTCTTTAACACCATCCATTATCCTCTTTTCCTTAGCCTTTTGTTCTTTAGAAGACAAATAAGTTACCTCTGCCCCATTAATAATCAGTTAATTTAAAATCTTTTGACAAGTGAGAGGTTTTTAAAAGTTATTTTTCTTCCTCTTCTGTTTGAAATTTGATATAGTAAGAACCATCTTTATTCCTGCTTACTATTGGTTTATTA
The DNA here is from genome assembly GCA_023139025.1 of Candidatus Heimdallarchaeota archaeon. Lineage (GTDB taxonomy): Archaea > Asgardarchaeota > Heimdallarchaeia > Heimdallarchaeales > Heimdallarchaeaceae > UBA460. The sequence continues at coordinate 18,561 of JAGLOH010000003.1, forward strand.
TCACTACTATCTGAAAGCAATTTTTCAATATCTACTTCAAAAACTCCATCACTTGTAAGTCTGATCTCTTCAACACCCTCTTTTATATCTGTTTGGTGGATCTCTTTTTCTACAATAAGTTCAAGTTCTTCTTCCTTTTTCTGATCTGAAGACTTTTCTCTATAAGTTTTGAATTTGAAGGATCCACAGAAAGGGCATCCATTAAGCAGGATTTGACTATTCAACTCAAGTTTCTTATCACACAGTGCGCACAGTGTTATTTTATTAGATGGTTTTGACATATAATCACTTGACTCCAGATTGGTTTTTCTATTCAATTTTTATACTTGAATTATATAAGAAAGGACCTTTATGATTACATTTTGGACATCCTTTGTTTTCTAGTTCATCAATGGAATTGAATTCACCCTCAGATCCTACATTGAAGCTTTCTCCACATATTGTTTTGCACTTATATAGTTGTAAATGACTATTGCTTTCTCTATAATACATTGGCCCATAGTAATGATTTGCTATGGTTTCTTTAGAATTTTGCTTTACTTTAATTATGTATAAGTCTGAGACTGTTTTGTTCAGAGGAGTTTTGTACTCATAGCTGTTGAAATCAGTTTTCTTTTCTTCTATTTCCAAATTCATTGTTTTAATTAGTTCTTCCAGAATGTCTTCTTTTTCACTTTCAATATCAAAAGATAGAAAGATTTTTGATGATGATTCCTTGTTGGCACATTGCACAGCTCTTGTTAAACCAACCTCTAATCCCTCCTTTGTCATAGGAGGTTCAACAAAAATATAGTCAAATTGATTTTTTAGAATAAGTATCATTCGAACCCGGATATCATGATTTACATATCGTATGGTTCTAATCTTTTGTTTAACTTTCATATTAAAAACAATTTCAGGAATTCTTTTGTCTATATCTAGGACTGCTAAATCCTTTGGTTTTGAAAGAATACCTAATGGTAAAGAAGAAAGATCCATATCCCCTAGAAAAATAATTCTCTTTCCATTATAATCATCAGGATGTTCTAAGAGGACTCTTTCAATACTAGATGTCTTTGAAACATAATATTGATCATAATCACTATTTGGAATTCCACGTAGCTCTTGTAGTTCAAAATAAGCTTTGTCAATTCTTTCAAAAAGTTCTTCCTCAGTAGGAATTGTTTTCATCAAGAAGGGCTAATTTTACTAATTTAAAAAAGATTCGTTGCCATCTTAGGAAAGAAAAGTAAGTTGTTTGAGAACGTTGAATAACTCATCAATAGGCAGTTTTTGTAATTTTTCATTATCTCTTGTTTTTCTTTCTAGCTCTTTTAGTAAAATACTATATTCATAAGCTGATTTAGCTAGTTTTGCAAAGGTTGAATCAAATTGTGCAACAGATTGTAAATGATCACTTGCATCTTTTGCTGCCTTTGCTCCATCGTTAAAGTGAGAGGCAGCTTTGTAATTTTCCTTATTAGTATCTGCACCAATTCCAAAGATTGCTTTCTTTGTTGCTTCTAAGAAATCGGTTAAAGCAAGAGATAATATCTTCTTAATTTCAATTGCATTCCAGTTGATATTTGAATCCTCTAAATCAAACATTTTTTTATGATTCAATAGTTCTGAACAGTTTTCAGCAATTCGTTTGTTTATTATATCAAATAGAGCAAAATGATTGAAGTTGTGATTTATAATTGTAAAATAATTTTCCTTTATAGAATCTTCTGCTGATAGTGAGTATCTATATCCCTTAGCAATTTTATCTATTACAGTATTTAAAAACAGATACTGTCTGGATAGTTCAAATAAACGTAATTCTACGTCCTGCCCTAGAATGAATGTTTGACTATACCTGTGTTCTACCCATTCCTTATTTATATTTGATTCACTGCTCAATTGAGATATTTCTAGTGCTTTTGTTGAATAATAATGAGCTTTAGCATGATATATAATATCTAAAACTTCATTTTTTTCTTTTTCAACGAGATTCTGTTCTAAATACACAGAGTTAGCCAAATACTCAAGACATTCAATATCTTTTACAATGTAAACTTTCTTTTCTGTTTTAGGAAGGAAATAAGCCGATATCTTTATTGTTTCTATATTTTCTAGTAAAGGTTGTATATCTTCAGATTTTATTTTTGTATCTGCTTTTTCTATTTCTATCAATTGAGTAGAGATATCGTTGATTGTGTATTCTAATCTCTCAATAAAACGAACTAAGTTTTGTTCTGCTCTTACCATTGCATCTTTGAAGGGTATATTTTCAAGTAAAGCAATTTTTAACTCTTGAACAAAGTTTAGGTAAACAAATGGGAGACTACTTACATAATTGATATTTACCTTTAAACCTGGTTTATTTACTATTTCTTCTATTTGTTCTACGATGCTCTGGATTTCTTCTTTCTTCTCATCAGCAATTATATTGTACAGCATTGAAGTTTTAGCAGCAAGCTCTGCAATTCCATGAAAGAAACCATGAATTATTTCTTCTTTTTTGATAGTTTCTTTCAATTTCACAGTTCTTTCGTTCGTTTCCACATTGGAATCTAAGGTTTTCAAAGCCTCTTCCTCTAGTCCTAGAACGAGATTCAGATATTCAACACTTGCAATGAAACTATCACTTTTAGCTGCTTCGAAACTCAATCTGAGATAATGGTCAATAAGCTCTTTATTTCTTTGAGCTTGATTTAAAGAGATATGACTTATTTCAATTTGATTTCCTTTTAATTCTGGATCTTCAGGTATTTGTTTATAATAATCTAGTGCTACCTCAAGATGACTTAGGCTTCTTTCAAAAGCAAAATGTGTAGCTATTGAATCTTTCCACCACCAATCTTCTCCCACTCTTTTTAGAAATTGTGCAGTGAAGGTAACATCAAATTCTGCCATTATTAGTTCATAAGCACCCTTTTCCTCGATCAATTTTTCCTTGCTATATCCATTTGGTGATTCTTCTAAAAGTCGTATAATTTGTTTTTTTTGGTTAAGTAATAGAAAGGTCAACATTACTTCT
>JAGLOH010000030.1 GCA_023139025.1 Candidatus Heimdallarchaeota archaeon
TTGCAACAGCTGGAAGAGGAGGTTCTTTCTCGATTTCTCCTCTCTCTTTTTTCCTTTCCTCACCAAAAGGTGTACAGGCTTGTGCTAATTCTTCGTCAGGAACCAAAGGTTGGCATTCAAAACACGCTGTTTCGTAGGGAATGATGACTTGAGCATTTCCTAAAAAAGCAAACATGCCACCAGTGACTAATGGTTTTTTCACTCTGACAGCCATCGAATTAATCCATCTGCGACCAAGAAATGTATCTAAGCAAGAGACTATTACATCTGCCTCTTCATATACTGATACAGAAACCTTTTCCATCTTCTTATGATAGAATTCGATGTCTACTGTTGGATTTACTTCCTTCAATATTTTTGCAGCAGTTTCTGATTTAGAGCTTCCTACATCACTGTCACGGTATAATAGTTGTCTGTTGAGATTGGATGTTTCAATTGTGTCAAAATCTATTATGATTAATTTACCAATTCCTGATGAAACAAGAATGGTTCCCACATAACTACCAATTGCGCCAACTCCAACAAGAACTATTGTGCTATCAGAAAGAGTACCTTGGTTCCATCCTGGTATCAACTGTTGTCTAGAGTAACGATTATCATCCGTCATCAAATCACAAACCAACGATATGATACTATTAGTTTCTGATATATGTTTCTTTTTGAACAGCTAAAAACAGTATTGAAAACGCAGAACATTGAAATTTCATATAAAAATACGAATATAAACTGTAAAAATCAAAAGAAGAAAGGGATTTGGGTATGAATTAATAACCGCCTTTAGTTCTGGCAATTAGATAGCATTTGTCTCCATCCATCATACCAGTTTGCTTCAAAATTTCGCTATCATCTAGCTGTTTTCCATGGAAAACGATAATCACAGTATTAGCTGGAATCTTTTTCTTTTTAGCAACTTCTCTCTTTAATTGTGCAACTGTTGAATGTGGATCAACATCTAAATCTATTTTTCCTCCACCAATTGCTGTTACTACAGTTATTCTCACTTTTGTTCACACCTAAATCTTTCTAAATTTCTATTAACATATTCATTCTTAAAGCTTACCAAATCATTCTACGTTTTTTGAATTTGCAAAAGCTCAATGTTTTGAAAAATTAATAAGTTGTCCTCTTTTCCTTCTCTCCCTTTCTTTTTATTGTTATAGAGGAAGGAATCCCTTCTATTTCTCTTTCTAACTTTTTGACACCTAATCTCGATATCTGCTTTCCCTCAAGAAAACCAATCTTAATCATATATAACACGTTTTTGAAGATTGTTTCTGCAGTTGGTTTTTTAGATAGATTCTCATAGAGATTAATCCAATAATCATAAGCATCTAAAGCCAAAAAATATTGCATTAACGCCAATTTATCTTTCTCTTCTATATTTGCTGGAGATTTTTCTGCCTCTTTCAACTCTTCCATTCGTTGTTTTCTTTGTTCAGCAATTTGCATTAACTCTTTTGCTTTTCTTTGCTTAATTTTCTCCAGTTCATCATCAGTTGTCATTGGCTATCTTCATCACAAAGCAAGGAATCAAGTTATTAAACTTATTTTTTTATCACTTAAAGTAGTCCTAAGATTTGTTTATAGGTAAATGTTTCTCAACAGGTAGGAATCTAGATAAAACATTAAATTTTTCTGCATATTTTACTCCACACTTCATTCCATTGGATCGTCGATTAACATCTATCCAATCATCAACTTGTTGCCAATTATAGAAATCACCATAAAGTTTGGCTACTTCCTTAACTTTCTCAAAAGAGGGAGTTACATCTATGTAGATCGTTGGCAAAGGTGATATTTCCTCATGATACATGAAGATTGGAATATGAAGGGTAGGTCTATAAGGATCTAGCGGTTCTGTTATTTTTGGAATACGCGCATATGTGATTGCATCATAGAGTATTTGAGCAGTTCCTCTGTGATCTGGATGTCTTGTGTTCATTGACCATGTTACTACTGCATCTGGTTTGACCTCAGCTATCACTTTAGCCATTTTCAGCGCACTTTCTCTTGTAGCTCTCACAGATGTATCACCATATCCTAGAAAAAGAGTTTCACAACCAATTATCTTCCCAACATCTTTCCCTTGTTTTTCTCTTATTTCTTTCACTTCAGAAAAAGACATGCCGTTAAAATGTGAGGCCAACTCTCCACTAGTTGTCCAAGCCAGCACAACTTTATCCCCTCTGTTAACCTGATTGACAAGTGTACCTATGCAACCTATTTCATCATCTGGATGTGCAAAACATGCTAAAATTGTTATTTTTCCAGTATTCATTGAGATATCTTACCTTTTGAGTTTTTAAATTTCTTCTTCTATTAATTTTAATTTTTATCACTTTGAATTAAGTCTCTTGCCAAAAAATACTTTAAATAATCAAAACAAAACATAACAGACAAGAACGCTTTGTCTTGAGGTTATCTTATGTATGATGAACATAGAACTCAAAAAGTTGCTCGAATTATTGAAATCCCCATTCCTCTTGAGTTCTTCGATATGTTGCAGGATTTGGTTTCATACTATGGGAATAATGATAAAGCAGTTTTAGAGTCTATCAAGGCACATCATAAGGAGATGTTCGGCTCGTTGGATGATTTTAGAATACAGATGGCGTCAACAGTCTCCAGAGGAGTGAAAACGGCTTCTGGGATAAATACTCCTGTTACGGATGGTAGATTAGCTAGAATCATTGAAAATGGTAAGAAATTTGAACAAAAAACCCAGAAAGAAATTGAAAAAGTGGATAAATTACTTGATAAACTTGAAGATATTACTGTTTTTAAGGAATTGAAAGAAGAAATCTCTTCAATGAAAAGTATGATTGAGCGAATACAATCTACAGGGGTAATCACTCAAAAACCTAGAGGTCCCAAAGCAGATCTTTCTTCTTTGGAAATAGGAATAGCTGATTCAGTAACAAGATCAATGTCTCCACCAGAAAGACCCTTGCTTGATACAGTTCTAGATAGTATGCTTTTCTTTGATGATGAAGAATTAGCTGAAGATACTGAAGAAGAAAACAAAGAAGAAACAGAAAAAAATTAAGTTTATTTTTTTGATTGATTGACTAATAATTGTGCAATGTTAGTGAATGCTTCTTCTACTTGATTACCAGTTAACGCACTTGTTATGATGCTATAGTGGCTTTTTATTTTTGTGTGAACTACCTCATATTCTTTTTTTGAAACAGCAATTTGATTTTTTAAATCTTCTTTATTTCCAACAAGAACTTTGATTACTTCTTTACCACAGTTATCTACAAATTCTTTTTCCCATTTTTGAACATCTTTGAGAGTTGCAGCTCTTGTTAAATCATAAACTAATAATGCTGCTCTCGCCCCTTTGTAGAATGTGTGTCGGATGAAACGAAATCTTTCTTGGCCTGCTAAATCCCAGATAGAAAGAGCAACTCTTGTTCCATCTTCTAAATCTATGTGTTTTTCAGACGGTTCCATGCCGATAGTCATAAGGTAGGAGCCATCAAATCTGTCGTGAACAAATCGTTGTACTAAGCTTGTTTTACCAACAGCTGCGGATCCTAATAATAGGATTTTGTAGTTGTAATCTGGTTGAATTTTACTCATTTTATTCCTCTTCTAGTAATTTAGCTACTCTTTCCAAATCCTCTTTGAGACTATCTAAATAAAACTTTTCAAAACTACCCTCTGCTCTGTCAATGGTACTTAGAGAAATACAGAGATCTTCAATGGCTTCTTTGTGTTCTTTTTCTTGTTGTGTTGGTAAATAGCTCCTTATTTTTCTTAGAACTTTTTTAGCCATTCCTGAAGTGAGTTTGCGATTAATTGTACCTTCTTGATAAGCTTGTACTGTAGAACGCATCCATAAAGCCACGTTATACAAATTGTCAATCTCATCGGGAGGGGAAATAGTGGTCATTACAGCTAAGAAAAGTTTACAAGATTAATATAATTTGTGTTGAATGGGATTAAAGGAAAATAGTAGAAAAAAAAGAGGGAAAAACCCTCTCACACTCCCTATATTTACGGAGCCTAAGACTCCAGCATAAACTTAAGCTGTTTGACTAACTTGAACTGTTTCTCCTACGAGAAACTCAAAGTTGTCACGTATTGCAGGATCCAAGTAATAGAATACACTACGCATATCTGATAAATTGGACATTTTCTTAAGGATTCCTTTCTCAAGCAACCTTCTAATACCGTAACGGACAGTCCTTTCGGGTTGGCTTACTGACCCAAGGATTTGCTTCTGAGTCATAGGACCGCTTACATCTAAGACTTTAATTATGTCTTCTCCACCGCGTGGAAGTTTTCGTCTTTTCATTTTTTACACCTTTTTGATGCTCAACCACTTGAAATGGTTGTCTTACTCTTTAGAGCTCGTCTAAGAGTCGAATTTTGTTAGCGATACTGTTTCCTAACGTTGACCCTTATAAAGTTTTGGGAGGTTCAAAACGGCTCTCTTATGAGGTTTTGGACACTTTTCTATGTATCGCCTATACGTATAAAAACATTATCGGTTAAAACATTGAATTTACACGTTTCTAATGTTCTAGTAGTAATATTAGCGCATTTTCACTTATATAGTTTTCTCAAAAAAGTGCAAAAAGATGCAAAAAAAGATAAATTTATATATCACACTTTGACTTTTTTGCATTTTTCAGAGAAAAAAATGTGCAAAATGTACAACTTTGTAGCAGAAAATACTCTACTATGTAAATTATCTTTTTTCAAATTGTTTTTAGGTAATTCAGTTAAACTTAAAACCGTCTCATCTTTCTTTTGCTTGTGAATGAATTTAAAAAAAGGCATCTGTTGTTGATCTATGGTTCTGCTTATGTTTTAATAGCCTTTATTCTAGCTTTTCTCTTCACAGCTATTATTGGAGAATGGACATTTAGTGCATTCATATTGAGCTTCAGTATGTGGGGAATTATTTGGATTGTTTCAATGTTTGGTTATCCAATGTTCTTTTTAGATGCAGACCCTGCTACTTTCTCTATTGATCCAGCTTTTTCCGTACTAGCTTATTTCGTAATTATAGCTGGTTTATTTATAACATATCAACTTCATGTGAAAATCATTGAGAAAAAATTGGGGAAAGAACTATCTATAGGCAAGATACTAAATATGTATTTTCCAGTTAAGAAAAAATCAGTTACTGAAACTGGGGGCAAAGATAAATGAAGCAGGATTATAGAATCTTCTCCAAAAATATTTATGGAATAACATCTGCCGTATTCTGGCTTTTAACATCTTTCCTTTTTGCTGTAGACCTAATTCATTTCTTTAAACTATATTCTCATCTTAAACAATTCAAATTAACAAGTTTGACTGTTTATTTATATGATCTTCAACCAACTTTGACTTTAATACTGGTTATAGGATTAATCTTTGCATTAGGAACTTTACTATTCTTTGGAAACCTTGTTTATCTAACTTATAGACAACCAAAAAAACTCTATACCTTCATATTGCCTTTAATTACTATACTCTTAGTACTTGCTGTAATCCTGCCTTTAACACAGTTCGCAGTTGATCTAGTGTTTCAAATACCAGAACCTCTGTTAACAGATTCTGTCCTTGGCACAATATCCAACGATCTCCTCATCCACATAAATCGGAATCTACCTTATGATTATGCAGTCTTTTGGATGCAACTTATATCACCTGTAATAGCCTCTGTTTTCCAATACCTGGGGATTAAGAAAATTAAGAAGGATGAAGCGGATAAGTAACGATTCTATTTTCTTCTTCATTCATGTCGGATAAAAAACTTAATCTAATCTTTGTTTTACAGAAACATGTGTCATTCAAAATAGGTTTTCTGGTTAATCCTATTGCAGGAATAGGTGGAAAGAAAGGCTGGAAAGGAACTGATTTAATTGAAGATGCATGGGAGTATTTTGAGGGTGGGGAGAAATATTCCTTTGAAAGAGTGAAAAAAGCACTATCTTCATTATCGTCCTCGTTACCTCTTACTTTTTATTATTGTGATAATCCAATGGGCGCAGAAATATTGGAAGAGTATCCTTTCGAGAAAATCTTGATTTACACTCCTTCTAAAGATAGAACTGCAGCTCAAGATACTCAAAAAGCTTGCCAAATTTTTCTAGAAAATGAAGTTGATTTAATACTCTTTGTAGGTGGTGATGGAACAGCTAGAGATGTTGCATCTGTAATCGCTGATAAAATACCTACTTTGGGAATTCCTTCAGGAGTAAAAATGTTTAGTGGGTGTTTTCTCTATCATCCTCAAGATTTAGGTGAAATCATGGTTGATCTTGTTGCAGATGAGCTAGTAATAACTGCTGAAGATGTTATGGATGTAAATGAGGCATTATTTAGAGAAAATAAAGTACATGCTACTCTATTCGGTCATTTAATGGTTCCTCAGAAAACTGGGTTAATACAGGGAGGTAAGATCTCATCATCAGTAACCTCTGTTGAAACATATGAAGTAATGGCACTCGAGCTTAAGGAAGAACATTCAATTAATGATGGAATAGTTGTATTAGGCACAGGAAGTACTATTTATCATGTAATGAAAGCGATGAATATAGAAAAGACCTTGTTGGGTGTAGATCTCTTTGAGGATGGGAAAATAGTAAATAGAGATATTAATGAAGCGTCGTTATATGAACTTACAAAAGGGAAAGATATTACTATTATACTGACACCAATTGGTGGTCAAGGCTTTCTTTTGGGTCGTGGGAACCAACAAATAAGTTCTAGAGTTTTACTAAACGCGAGAAGCTTCAAATTTGTAATCCTCTCTTCAGAGCAAAAACTAGAAACCATAGAACAACTGGAGTTAGATCTTGATTCTCCAATAGATATTCCGGATATAAGAAATGGTTATGTAAAGGTTCTAATTGCATATCATCAGTATAAATTGACAAAAATTAATGTTCAAAACAATGATTAGATTTCCTTGTAAAATCGCATTTTCAGAGCATGAATATCATCATCGTAGTCTCGTTTTATTAAATCTGTAGCACGATGAAACTCTGTCACTTGTATAGTCTTTCTAACTTCTGGAATCTTATCTACAACCTCTCTTTTGTATCTCTCTTTTGATTCCTCTTTCTCTAATTGGTTGTGGATCATATTACTAAGAATTAGTGCTTTTTCGATGAAGATAATTACTGGAAAACAGACATCATAAACCGATGCCCTTAATTCCTCATTTATACAGATTTTCAGTGACCTGGCTAAATCTGGAAGGATAACATTATCGAAGATCATTGATTGGCTTTTTTCATTTTCAAGATAGTCAAGTGCTTGAATTAAATTACCCTTAAGTTCGGGTCCAAAAATTCTGAAATTTTTTGGTTTGAGAGTTAACATGTTGTAATCATCATAAGCAGGTGGTTCAGTTTGTTTTACTTCAGTCTTTTTAGGAATAGATTCCTCGATAACTATTTTCTCTTTTTTCTTAGTCTTTTTCTTTGGTTTCTCTATCTCCTTTGCTAAATGAAAAATTTTACGGAGATCTAGAAATATTCCCCGACCACGGAAGACTATGTTATGAGCTTCACCTGGCTCGTAGATATATTTTCCTTCTCTTTCAACTACTGCTTGAAAGGAACCATCCTCCCAAATAGGAAATGCAATTTTATATGCTGCTCTCCCTACCTTGTCTTCTTTTACAAATAGAGTTGCTTTTGATATGTCTTGAGGTAAATTATTGTTCTTACCTATGAGTAAGACGTTATCTATTCCAGTTCCATCTCCTTCATAGATTACGATAATTTCTGGTTTGTCAGTTTCTTCAACTTTGACTGAAGACATGTATAGAGGAAAATCATCACTACCAATATCACTCATTATACTCATTCATTATTCTCACTATAGTCAAAAAAGCTTTTCGAAAGAATCCTTGGTCTTTATTAGGTAAAAATATAGTGAAAAGAGGAAAAAAATGATATCTCAACTGTTTTAATTGAAAAACTCACTAAGCGTTTCTATTATATATGTGATAGATTCATCTGTTAGAGACGTAACCATTGGAATTTCAAAGTGGTTCTGTGCTACAAACTCGGAGTTTGAGCATTCAATTTTTGAATAATCTGGATAATCAATAACTCTTGATAAATGCCACTTTGATAGATCTAAATAGCAAGGTTGTTGATAGGAAAGCTTATTGTAAATAGCTCTAGACCCAATATTTTTGCTTTTCAAGTACTCAATAACTTCATTTTGTGAAAACTTTTTGTTTAAAATAACGGGCGCCATAATATAATCAGAATGTTGATGACCAGAAAAAACTTTTTGGATTCTTAAATCCTCTAGTTCGCTCAAACCCCCTCTATATTTATCTCCTGTATTATGTCTCTTTGAGAGTATTTCATGTGCTCTATCCATTTGAACATTCATTATAGCTGCAGTCAAATCTGTCATCCGATAATTAAATCCTACAAAATAATGTGCGTATCCTCCCGCAGGACTTCGTCCGTGATTCTTTATGCTTTTTATTTTCTCAGCTAATTCTTCATCATTTGTTATAACTGCTCCCCCTTCTCCCCCTACTAGATTTTTGCTTCCATAAAATGAAAAACATCCAATACTTCCAAAATTCCCGACATGAGTATCGTCAATTGTTGCACCGTGACCTTGTGCACAATCTTCAATCACGATTAAATTTCGATCCTCAGCTATGTCCATAATTGCTTTCATGTCACATGGATTTCCAAAAATATGAACTGGCATTATTGCTTTTGTATTTTCAGTGATTTTTTCTTCAATTTTTTCTGGATCTATGTTGTAAGTTTCTCTGTCTATATCTACAAATACTGGTATAGCCCCAGAGAAGAGAATTGTGTTAGAAGATGCAACAAATGTAAAAGGGGTTGTGATTACTTCATCTTTGGGACCGATATCCAGAGCAACCATAGCTAGGTGTAAAGCACATGTTCCATTTACAACAGTTGAAGTAAATTTAGCTCCACTAAACTTAGAAAATTTTTCCTCAAATGATCGCGCATTCTTACCTTCAACAAGATACTTGCTCTTAACTACATCTTGAACTGCTTTCAATTCAGGTTCTTTAATATCAACATCAACAACAGGAATCATATATATCTCTCTTTTTACTACTTTTGAGTAAATTACAGTAAAATTGAATCTTTATTAAATTTTTGGTCATATCATTAAGATTTCACTTGAAGGTTTCTCTGCTGCGATAAATTAGACTTTTGATAGAGAGCATTATTGGTATTTTTCTCAAAGAAACGGTTCTTTTATCAGTATCAACGATAGCCCATTTTCCATTAATAAGAGGTCCTGGATTTACTAAAATTGTTTCTTTTTTTATGTCATGATTCTGTGATTCATGAATATGTCCAGCAAAAATCAAATCATAGGGAATTTTGAGAATGTGTTTTTGAATTAATTCGCTTCCTGAATGAGTAGAATTCCACCCAATATAATCTAATTTTGTGTCTTTAGGAGGTTCATGAAATAAGCCGATAAGAAGATCCGTTTTATTTTTTTCATATTCCAGAATTTTATTTTCAAGTTTAATCAAGTCTTTGGATATTTCTTCCTTGTCTTTTTCACCGGGTGTTTGGAAGGGTGTTCTATATTCAGCTGGAGAACAAAATCCATACCCTACTACTAGTAGATTTTCATGTTTAACGGTTGAATCTCCTAAATAATAGAACTGAGGAATGCTTTCAGAATATTCTTTGAAAATTTCTATAACTTCTTCGGAATCACTATTGCCATGAGTATAAAAAACAGGAATACTTGCTTTTGAGAGTATCTTGAAAATTTTTCTTGTAGATTTTCTCTGAAACTCGATAAATTGGGGAAGGTACTTATCATAAACCAATTCTGTATATTTTTCCCTGGAGATTTTCTTGCTTTTGAGAATAGACTTTAGAACCAAACGATAGGATATGGTTCCTGCAATATCTCCAGTGATAAATAGAGCATCTGTTTTTCTTATTTTTCGAAGAATACGATGCAAGTTTGCATTGCTGCCATGACAATCACCGATTACAGAAATTTTCACTAATTATCACCTAAAATGCGCCCCATTTTATCTTTAACCATTTTAGTAAATACTTGATTATTTATTCTTTCAGAAATCCATTTCACTTCTTCATCAAAGAATCTATCTTCCTTTAATGGAGGAATTTTTTTTCTTACTATTTCATAAATCTCTTGGACAGCTTCAGAAACATTATTCAAATCCTCTTTAAATCCTAATGCTTGATATGCAGTATAAAATTCAATGGCTATCATTTGCACAACATTCTTGACTAATTGATATGCTTTCTTGCTTGCAGTGAGACCCATAGAAACATGGTCTTCTTGATTAGCTGAAACTGAAATATTATCGATTGAAGCAGGAGAAGCTAATATTTTATTTTCAGCAGCTATCGCTGCATCTACATATTGTATCATCATTAAACCTGAGTTTAAACCAGGTTTTTGTATCAAGAAAGATGGAAGTCCTGATATTGTTGAATCTAGTAAAAGGTTTACCCTTCTTTCAGAGATATTTCCTAATTCCGTCATAGCAATACACAAATAATCCATGGCAAGACCTATGGGTTCTCCATGGAAATTCCCCCCAGAAACAACTTCTGAAGTTTTTAAGCAGACTAGAGGATTGTCAGTTGTTGAATTAATTTCAATTTCTACTAGATTCTTGCAGTGCTCTACAACATCTAGTACCGCTCCATGAACTTGTGGAGAACATCTGATAGAATAAGGATCTTGAATTCTTTTTGGTTGATTACTTAGCAAATCACTGCCCTTAAGAATATCCAAAATAGCTTTAGCGAATCTCATTTGTCCTACGTGTGGTCGTAAATCCATTATAAATGAGGAAAAAGCACTAATATTACCTTCGAAGGCTTCCAAAGTTAAACCAACTGTGATAACTGAGTTTTCTAAAATATTAATAGAATCAGAAATAGTATGTGCTGCAAAAGAAGTTAGTACATGTGTTCCATTAATTAATGATAATCCTTCTTTAGCTTTAAGTTCTATAGGAGACAAATCAAGTTCAGCAAGAATTTCGGAACCTTTGAGTACTTTACCATCTAACTTTGCTTTTCCTTCTCCAATCAAAATTCTAGCTATATATGCAAGAGGTGAAAGATCTCCACTAGCTCCCAGAGAACCTATGCTGGGTACAAGAGGTATGATTCTCTCGTTAATCAGTTTTTCAAGCATTTCTGTAATTTCTATTCGAACACCGCTACCTCCTCTACAAAAGGAATTCAACTCTATAACCATGGCACCTAAAACTATTTCATCAGGAAGATAAGGACCAAATCCAATGCTATGTGATTTGATCAAATTCTTTTGAAGAATTTCTCTTTCAGAAGGAGAAATGATTGTATTGGACAGTTTTCCAATACCAGTAGATACACCATAAATAGTTTCATTTTTATCAAGTTTAGCTTCAATAATTACCCTTGCTTCTCTTATCTTTCTTGTTCCTTCCTCACTGATTTTAACTTTTTTTCTAAATCGTGTAATTTCGATCAAAGAATCTATAGTTAAGGAATCTCCGTCTAGAACTACAATTTCTTGGTTCATGATTATCTAATATTCCTACATTCTATATTATTTATTCATTATGCTTTCCCCAATTTTTCAATCATCCTGATGTTCACTAGTTTTTTGTTTTCAGTTACATTGGGGAAATATTTTAAACAAAGCATTCTTAGCTTTCTTAAATTCAAAGAAAGTGATAATAATATGACTTATGTGATTACTGGAAAAGGGCTAAAAATTGAAGATGTTGTCAATATTGCACGACATAATGAAAAAGTGGAAATCCATCCAGATGCAATGGAACGAATGAGAAAATGCAGAGAAATGCTTGAAGAGAAAATTGCAGCAAATGAAATTATGTATGGAATTACCACAGGAATAGGAGAATTTTCTGAAGTGGTCCTAACAGGTGATGAAGTTTTGCTATTTCAGAAATATCTGATATATAATCATGCTGCTGGAATTGGAGAAGCTGCTCCAATAGAGCATATTCGCGGAGCAATGCTAGGCAGAATAAATGTTTTAGCAAATGGTTATTCTGGAAATAGACCTATTATTGCTGAAACATTTGTTGAAATGCTAAATAAAGGAGTTACTCCTGAAGTTTGTCAAAAAGGATCTGTAGGTGCTTCTGGAGATTTGGCTCCAATGTCACAAATTGCTCTATTATTGATGGGTGAAGGTCGAGCTTTTTATAAAGGAGAATTACTGCCAGGAAAAGAAGCTATGGATAGAGCAGGTATTGAAATACCTGGTTTACAGGCAAGAGATGGTTTAGCGGCAATTAACGGTTCCAATCTTCTTACAGCAATGAGTGCCATTTTTGTATATGATGCTTTACGTTTTATGAAACAAGCAGAAATCGCTTGTGCTATGTCGATAGAAGCATTAATGGGTAACTTGAAACCTTATACACCTAAACTTCATGAAATTCGAGGTTTTCCTGGAGCTGTTAGATGTGCAAAAGCTCTCACTAAGCTTTTCAAAGGTGGAGATCTTTATGAAGGAAAGCTAAAAGTTAAAGTACAAGATGCATATTCAATGCGGTCTGCACCACAAGTTTTAGGTGCTGTACATGATACTCTGGCTTGGGGTCGATCTCAAGTTGAGATTGAATTAAATGGTGTTGGTGATAATCCTGTTTTCTTGACAGAGGAAAAACTTACTCTAACTGGTGCTAATTTTCAAGGTACTCCTGTATGCTTACCTATGGATTTAGCTGGAGCTGCTATTACAATGGTTTGTGTAATGTCCGAACGCAGAATGAATAGGTTAAACCATCCTGCTTTGAGTGTAGGGTTACCTCCATTCTTAACAAAAGGTGCTGGATTAATGTCTGGTTTAATGTTAAGTCAATATACTGCTGATATGCAAATTGTGGAAATGAGAAT
>JAGLOH010000300.1 GCA_023139025.1 Candidatus Heimdallarchaeota archaeon
ATTTAGATTCTAATAATCCTACCGTTTTCTTTATTCAAGGAGCAGGTCCCGGTATTTATTCTTGGACAGATTTATGGGATGAGTTGTACAAAGAATTTGATCTTGTTATAATTGACTCCAGAGAGAAACCAACAATAAATCTCGGAAAGAAAAAACAATGTTCAGTTCATCGAATTGCACTCGACATTGTTGAAACTATGCATCATCTAAAAATCAAAGAAGAAAATAGCATATTTATTGGTTCTAGCTTTGGTGTCTACTATGTAGCCCATTGTTTAGGGCAAAACTGGCTGAAACCTAGAGAGTGTTTCTTCATTGGACCATTTGTTCGTTCAAGCTACCCAAAGATATCAACTAAATTAGCTTTTATGCTACCTACTTTCATTTTAGAACGAGTTGGTGGAAAGATAGCTAAGAGATATCTTAGAAATAGAGTGGCTCCTGGTTTTCAAAAGAAAGTATATTATGAACGAATGACGAATATTGATGTTGGGCGATGGAAAAGATGTTCAAAGATGCGAAAATGGATTGCTTTAGAAGATTATCAGAAAATCAATTGTCCCGTAACAATTTTTACTACACCAGATGATAAATATCACAGATTAGAAAAAACCAGAGAAGTAAGTAATTTAATAGAAAATAGTTCTCTGATCGAAGTTCCTAATTACAATTTTATGCATATTCAACCTGGTGTAGAAGAGTTTGCAGAAATGATTAAAAAGCAGATTCATACAATTGATGGGTGAGATCCAACGACTTTGAAAGAGAGACTAGACAACGATTATTATTGGCTTTTTTATAGTTTTGACATACTAATGTACTGATGGATAGGTTTCAAGATGAGATTCATAAGATTGCTAATCTTCTCTTTTCAAATGGGGAAAGGATACTAGAAACAGAGAGTTTCATTTTAGAATTTTACAATTCAAAGCCATCTAGTTCTGTTTTGAATTGGCGAAAGAAAATTGTTGAATTTTTGGCTGAAGACCATTCATATGGCTGTAATATCGATATACTCGATAAGAAGTCTAACATAACTTTAACATTAATTCAACTTAATCCTCTGAAATTAAGAAATCTCTACATGGAGTTACTTGCTTCATTAGATCTCAATGAACAATATGTAGTCATTCATTCAGATGAACACATACTTTGTTCAGTTACTGTTGCTAATGACAAGAGCACATTAAGCGAAATTCCAAATAAAATATAAAACTATAACCTACTGAAAACTCAATCCCACCTAAGCTGAACAAAAATCAAAAGATTTAATATATCTAAAAGAGAAAATCACATCTATGGTTTTTGGCTACAAGAAGTTACTTCCAGCTGTTTTATTGTTATTTATACTAAGTAATTTCAATGCGGTAAATGCACAAGGAGACGTCAATTATTTTTCAACTAAATTGAAAGAAGGCGCGATTCTAGAATGGACAACAGTTACAAACATTATATATCCTGAGCCAGAAAACATTACTAATAATATTGAAATCACTGTTCTTCAAGATATTCCTGATCAGCCAATAGATTATGATTTCTTATATAGATATTTTACTATCTCCATTAGTGGAGAAATACAAGATGATTGGATGACAAAGATGATATTGCCAACTTTCATTTACCCAATTCTATACTTGGAAGGCATTGAAAAATATACTTTGTATGAACATTTTTTGGAGGGATACGAAGAGTACCCTGATATGAAAATTGAACAAATTAGGGGTAATGTAATAGTTAAAGGTAACGCAACATTTGGAGATATTTTTCTGTCTCTAGAACTGATAATTCACGAAAAAACAGGTATTGTAAGAGAAAAAACTTCACATTATATTACTGACACTTCTGAATTTATTGTTAAAACGCAATATATAGGTGGAATGAATCTTGTAAAAGGTGAATTCATCATTGCAATATTTGTTGTAATTGGTATTCCTTTGATACACATAATAATTAGAAAAAGAAAGAAAACTCCTCCTCCCTGCATTTCAGAGCAATTTCATTAAATAAAAACCCTTAAGTATTACTTATATGTATACCTTATGGTGATACTATGAGTACTACTATGTCTTTAAAGATTCCAGAGGAATTAAGAGAAAAGATGAGAAAATTAAAAGATCAGGTAGAATGGAGCAAAGAAATAAGAGAATACATTCAGAAGAGAATAAGAGAAATAGAAGGAAAGAAGAAACTAGAAGAAGTACATGAAATGATAAAGAAGACATCCTCTTCACCATTAGGGACTGCTAGAAAAATAGTGAGGGAAGAACGTGATAGTCATTGATGCTTCGATTCTATCTAAATATCTACTTCAAGAACCAAATTGGGCAGAAATCAAAACCTTCCTAACAAATAGTCATAGTTTAGATTTTGTTTATATTGAAACTACAAATGCAATTTGGAAAGACAATTATATAAATAAAAAAACTAACAAGGATGCTACAATCAAATATAATGCTCTGAAGATTCTTGTTGAAGATATCTTAGTTATGCATGAAACCAAATATGTTATAGAAGAATCGTTCAAAATTGCTATTCAAGAAAAGGTTCCAATTTATGATGTACTATATATTGTATTATCCCTCAGAGAAAATATGCAATTGATAACCTCGGATACAAATCAAGCTAGAATTGCACAAAAATACAAGGTGAAAGTCAAACTAATCTAAAAAGGTAATAAAATAAAAATGTCAAACAAGAGTCCAAATTAACAAAAGAAGAAAGAAAATTCAACCTTTCTAAGAGTATAGAATGAAATTCAGACTACAGAAGTTGTTTGTATCTGTTTAATAACAAGCTAATTTCACATAAAAATTATGGGTAAAATTTAAAATAGTAAATGAGATTACATCCATGAAATGAAATGGAAAAAACTGTCTATAAGTTTGTTTTTCTTATTTATGATAAGCAGTTTCACTGTTGTGAGCTTGGAAGCTGAAGCCAATCATTTTTCAACTGAACTTAAAGAAGGAAAGGTACTTAGTTGGGAATATTATGTACATGACTTCAATCCACTTAAAGAAAATGTTCTGGATATCATTGAAATTACAATTATGCAAGATATCCCTGATACTGCAATTGATTATGAT
>JAGLOH010000301.1 GCA_023139025.1 Candidatus Heimdallarchaeota archaeon
AAGGAGAAGGATTGCAAGAGGTTTTTGATTCGGGAATTGTTAAGAGAGAAGAAGTAATAGTAGCAACCAAAGTTTTTCCAATGAGTGTAAGGCCTAAAGCAGCAGTAAAGTCTACACATAAGTCGCTGAAAAGACTTCAATTGGATTATATAGACATAATGTATATTCATTATCCAGCTTTTGTACTAGGATATTCTCATAAGAAGACTTTAGGAGCTTTAGGAGAACTAGTTGATGAAGGGAAAATAAGACATATAGGAGTTTCGAATTTCACTCCAAATCAGATAAGAGATGCACTTGAGGTTATAGACAAACCAATCTATGCAAATCAGATTGAACATCATCCTTATCTGAAACAGGAGTCTGTTTTGAAGTTTCATAAAGATAAAAACATAATTCAAGTTTCATATTCACCTTTAGGAAGAGCTAAAGTACTGAAAGATCCAGTAATCAATGAAATAGCGGAAAAGAATAAAGTAAGTGCAGCTCAAGTTTGTTTGGCTTGGGTAATTAACAAAGGGGCTTATCCTATACCTAAAGCAACTAGTCTTGACCACTTAAAGGATAATTTTGCAGCGTTGGATTTACAACTTTCAGATGAAGATATTGAAAAGATTGATGCAATCGATAAGCATGAAAGATATATTCATCCTCCAGTTGTTTCACCTAAAGAATGGAAAAAGAAAAAATAATCTTTAGAGCAAAGGATTAATCTGATTATAGCGCCTGATTATTTCCTTTTTCAACTCTATATCTTCTTCCTTATGGATCATATCCCAAACAGGTGTCTCCTCTATTCCATTTGAACTTAAAACTGATAGAGATGTCATTCTAATATTTTTATCTTGATCGATAATTATCTTTCCTTCTTCTAGCAATTGGTCTATTCCTTTTAGTAATCTCTGATAATCTGTTAGCAGATTAGTATCATGACTAATTAGTTTCATCAAATCATCAAGATTAATTTTTTCTTTTTGTTTTAGAATCCGTTCTATATTCTCCTCAAAAGAGTTTTTAGCAACTTCCTGTGTTTCTTTAGTATCTCCCCAAATAAGTGCCATGTCAGTCAAATAATAAATAAGAATTGATTATAAAAACATAACAATATTCAGAAACAAGAAGATTTAGTGTAGTTACCATTGAAGACAATAATTCTTTTATACACTTAAAAGATAGCTCTAGTTTATGAGTGGATTAGATCCTCAAAAACCTAATTTAATTTTTAGTTTATCGCCTGTTAAATCCTTTCATAAAGACAAGTTACAGAGTTTGTGTGATGCGAGACTCAACATTACTGGGGCCATTGTAAAGCATGATGCAGAAGCATCATTGCAAGATTATTACAAGTATGATTACGTAGCCTTAGGAGGAAGACCTGTAAGAAAGAGAAAGAAAAGGCTAAACGAGAAGAAAAATCGCAAAAGATGTACAATTCAAATAGAAATAACAAACAATGATATGGAACCTGATCATGAATGGGAATTAATCATTTCTCTTAGTGGCAGACAAGGTGATAGAAAGAGAAGAAGTAAACGAAGATATCCTATTGTGCAGATGTTCAAAACGTATGAACCAATAGTTACACGTTATATTGATGAAGAAACTGGTAAGGAAAAAGAAGAAGCATCTGATAAAATTATTCGGCCATTAAGAAAGAAGACAAATGAACCAAAATACATGTCTCCTATGCTAGAATCAGCAAGGAGGAAAAGATTAACAAGAATTAGAAGGTTTTATACTAAAGTGCGAGATCCACCTGGGGAACCTGTTAAAATCTATATACTTAAGCAACATTTCAGCCATCCACCCTCAGGAGCCAATAAACCAAAAGACGAAAGAGAAACATTAACCTACACACTTAGATTAGCTGGTAAGCGTCGAGACTATGATCAAATATTGTTTTTCCATCAAGTGAACATGTTCATACCCGTACAGGAGCAACGTTCGTTAGCACAGATAAGAACTGATATGTATATAGCTGAGAGACAAAGCGAATTGGAAGCAGCAAGAGAAGAAGCAATAGAGGAAGATATCAGAGAAATAGAAACAGAAATACGACTATTGGAAGAAGAACGTAGAATACTTGTACAAGAAAGATAATACACAAAAACATAGGTTAATCTGAAAACTAAACTGAATAAAACAGGTAGTTTATCTAGTCTAGCTTAGGAATTCAACATTTAGTCTACTGAGTTTCAAAAAAATGCTTCAGTTTCTTCTGAACAACCTTGGTCTCAACTTTTTTCCAGGTGCTCTTACCAGATTTAAATTGGTTTATCCACCAGCATTTGATATGATAATCCTTGTTTACACAGGATTTAGGGATCCAGACAGGTTCAATGGTCAGACCATCAATAGTAGCATAGTAAGATTTGAAGGATTCAGCTAAAATATAGTCTATAATATAATCAGAGAATTCTTCATCAGTTCTAGGTAACTCTAAAAGCATAAGACTTTCACTAAAGAGAATAGGACGAAAATATAAAAACCCCTAGAAAGATAGCTGATCTGTAAGAAATGAAGGACTGAAACGGTGGAAGACTATCTCTTTTTTTTGTTTCTCAAGTTTAGTACAACTGAAATTGTAAGAAGTAAAAGAATTGTCACCTTAATAGATGTACTAGTTTCTTGAGTTTCATTTAGTCTTGTCAGCTCATCAATTATTGTCTGATATTTTTCTTTTGCAAAATTGCTCCAACTCGGACAAGGAAATCCATAATAAATATCGTAATCGTAGCATTCAAGATTTTCAGGAAGAGCTCCTAATCTATATATTAATTCTACGAAATAAGTTGAATTTATAGTACTATTTCTCAACATCTGAACCATAATTCCCCAAGTTTCTTGTAAGAGAGTATGTTCTACAACAATGGTATCATGAAAATAGTATACCGTTTCTTCTAAAGTCGATTGAGCTAAACTGTAATTGAAATAAAGGAAGATTGTACCATATAAACAATTGAAGAGTTTATAGATATCTGTTCTTGTTTGACCTAAAGTAGTATTAAAGGCAGGTTCATTAAGAGGAAATTGATCAATTCCCTCGGTTAACCAAATAGCTTGTCCTTCAGGAGAAACAACAA
>JAGLOH010000302.1 GCA_023139025.1 Candidatus Heimdallarchaeota archaeon
TTCACCAATACGGAACTTATGATAATTGATGCGAAAACTAGTAAGCTTGCATATGACGCTGTTCGATTTGTTGGAGTTGTGGGAATCTGATCAGGATTGTCAATG
Source organism: Candidatus Heimdallarchaeota archaeon (assembly GCA_023139025.1). GTDB lineage: Archaea > Asgardarchaeota > Heimdallarchaeia > Heimdallarchaeales > Heimdallarchaeaceae > UBA460. The sequence continues at coordinate 106 of JAGLOH010000302.1, forward strand.
TAGAAAACTAATGTTTCAATTTCAGATCTAGCTAATTTTGCTTTTTCGATTGAAAGAGTATAATTCATATCTTGGAAATCCATAGCTGCAGATCCTAATAGAATATAGATATCATTTACCATCCCTAATAATTTATCAATGGAGCCAGCATCAATGTATTTCAAAAATGCTGAATCCATTTCACCAGAAGCTAAGCTATACCAGTAATTATTATGAGCTCTTGCTAATCCATCTTTGTAAAATGAACTAAAACTACTTTCTCCTATTGAAAAATAGTTCATTACATCTTCTATAAAAGAAGAACCCCAGCCATAAGTTCCTCCATGAGGATGAGGTATTCCAAGACTATGTCCAAGTTCATGGATCATTACAGCAGACATACCTCTTCGAGGAAGTGAAGAAATTCCATTTTCGAACATACTATATTGATTATTAACTAAGAGTTCCCATCCCATTCCACCTAGACCAGCAAGAGCTGTTCCATACCATCTAAATTGGATATCATCTGTTAAGAAGAAATAGCAGGGTAAAATACTATCTGCTGCAGTGTAATCAAAATGAAGAGATAATTGAGTTTCAAGTAATTGGTAGAACCCATTTGCTACCTCTATGTAGTCTCCATCTTGGTCTTGTTGAAGGTTTGAGGATATCCATGATGATAAACTAGGATAATCAATTAGGTCAACATATTGAACATCTATGATCCAATCAATCCAAGGAAAATCATTTTCTAACTGACTAAAGATTCTAGTTTCAGAAATTACCCAGTTCAGTTCATCTAATGTATAACCAGCTTCTGTTAGATTATTAAATACTTTAACTTGCATTGAGTATGATTCACCTATAGGGTTTACTCCGTAATAAGCTGAAAAAACATTTCCAAGATATGAGTTGATGTAGTCTGCAATATAAGTAGAAAGTATCGTTTTTCCTTCTGAACCGTATAAGTTAACATCTTGAGCGAGTTCATCCAAATCAGAATAAGTATAATATGAGTAATCTCCAGTAGGAAATCCCCATGCAGTAAATAACCAATCATAATACCAAGTTCTTGCTGATAAATCTAAAAAGCAGAATCTTTCTGAACCCCCCCATCCTAAAGTTGGAACATATGGCATATCACTATAGCCTGAGAACCAGTAGTCTATTGTGATGTTAGAATCAAATCCTGTTTCCATGACCTTATACCAATGTTCCTGATTATCTATTAGTGAATCTAAACTAGTGAAATTGAGAAGAAACATTGTATAACCTGGATTTTCTATATTTACTTCATAGAAATTTTCGTAAAGATAATTCTCTACCAGTCTTGCATCTATAACTGATCCATTTTCAGGAATGAGGATATCATTTCTATCACCTGTAGCAAGGTCATCAATTAATTGGGATACATTTAACGAATAACCTACTCCTGTTCCATATGATTTTATGGAATTTATGTAGTCTTCAAGCTGATTATAATCTGTTTCTGTAGCAAATGAAAAAACAAAATCAAAACTGATATTCGAAGATCCTATTTCTTGATTTCCACCATTAAACACTGAATACAACATATTTTCTATTTCAGTCAGATTTAGTATGTCATTATCATATCCAAAAAAGTGGATGTAAAGGGTCAAATCTGTATCTAGACTATAATCAGGTAAATTGATTGAATCTGCACTAACGGCAACAGATGTAAATGAATTAATGGAGTTAAATGATGCTACAAAAAAGACCAATATTGCTGCATTCAAAATCAGATTTGATTTCTTCATTAAGAGTGAAGTACATTACTCACTTTTTAGTTTAACTCCTTCTCTTAAATCACAAGAGGTCTTACCTGATATTTCAGTCCAACAATCTTCATAACGTCTACAGCATCTTCAATATGATTAGCAGATTGCTCTAGAGATTCAATTATTTGAACAACATAGAGTGTTTCTACAGGATTAAGTTTTCCTGAATCTTTGGTAACAGAAGCTAATCCTTTTTGACTGTTCAAATCTAATTCCCTTTCTAAATTATGTACTTCATCAAATATAGGATGAGATGATAGAGGTTGAATACATACAACTTCTAGAGCATCGACTGTTTTTGTAATCATTTTTACAAGTAGTTCGCATTCTATTTTTAAATACTCAACAAATTTCTCAGGCAAATTTTGTCTTGGAATCATTAATAACTTCCTCATAGACCTCAAAGTGAAACCAATAGATGTATCTAGAATGTCAGTGATTTTATAGAAATGATAATCATCTGGTGCTGGTCTAACTTTACCGTATAATGCTTGAGTTACTCTAAAAACAAGTTTATCAGCATCTCTTTCGAGTTCTTTAGCATCTGAGAGTATGTCTGCACAACAATCAATTTCCTTATTACCGATATAAGCTTCTAAAGCTTGATTCATTTTTATATACACATCTTTTACCTTATTGCCATGTTTAAGGCTAATTGATGCTTGAACCCAACCAGGTCTAGTTTCCATGGCAAGAAATAGAAACAATAGAGCTAGAACACCCAATGAAATACCAATAACCAAAAATGGGAACTTGAGCATATTTTCAAGAATTATGTCTGAGGTATCACTCCAAAGATTCAATTTAGTAGCTGAAAATGCTAAACCCATTGCAATGAGTGGGCCTGTAAAATATCCTGAATCTAAGGAAGCTCTGTAAAGGCCAAAGCTTTGCTCTCTTTTTACTATAGGAACAACATCTCTTGTTATAGAAGGTAAGCTTGGGTAGTAGATTGCTGTGCCAATTCCAGCAGCAATTGCTAATAAAATCACTTGAATAGGATTTATTGTAAATGTTATCAAAACTAATGCAAGACCTTCGGTAACTAATCCTATTACTATTAATCCTTTTCTTCCAAAACGATCACTTAGTTTTCCTGTAAAAGGCATGGAAATAGCCCAAGCTAAAGTGAAACCAGCAGTCACTAAACCAACTTGTGTCGCGGTAAAACCATAGCTGGATGAAACAAGTATAGGGAG
>JAGLOH010000303.1 GCA_023139025.1 Candidatus Heimdallarchaeota archaeon
TTCTTTAATGGCAAGAGCTGTAGCATAAGCTGCTGTTGCCCCAATTGCAGGAGCACCACGAACGACCATTGTTTTAATAGCTTCACAGATATCCAAAACAGTGGAGTAGAGATTGAATTTAATCTCAAAAGGAATAAGCCTTTGATCGATTAACTGAAGGGCATTCTTCTCCGCTATCCATTCAACAGAACGAACGTTTTCTAAGCCTAATGATTTGATTTTCACAAGAAGAAATAGACGAATTTCTATTTAAATCTTAACTCAAGCACTTAGTTTTTTCCTTCAAATTTTGGTAAATATTCTCTAATCGTATCAACCATAACCCCACTATGAGTATTTCTATTGGTTTCAAGATCAAGATAGGTTGAATTTTTGATCATCTTAGAGACTTTCTTTGTATCTTCTGCATCATGCATTTTGTCTCTTTCAGCAGCGATAAGAAGTACATGATTTTTTACTCTGGGGAAGGTTTTCCAATATCTCTTATAAGCAAGCCTTAAACCTAATCTCTTCCATCGTTTGGCATCAGCTTCTTCCATAGCTCGTATATACTTGGCAGCTTGTTTTCGGTCTTCTGTTTTGAATTTATTGATCCAGAATCGAATAATAGGTTTAAGAACTGGCGCGATAAAAGTAGGTAAAAAAGGTATTAACTGTCTTAAAACTGGAGGAACTTCAAACCTTCCTGGAGGAGCAAGAAGAACAGGCATGAAAGGTTTGTACATCTCTTCAACCATTCCATATACAATCATTGTTGCACCTAAACAAGACCCAAAAAGAACAAGTTTTGATTCATCTAACTCAAGATTTGTAATAGTGTCTTTAATGTCCAATGCCATTCTGTGCATACCAAGATCAGATTTTCGAGTAAAACTGCTTGAACCTTTTTCTCTTGATTCAAAATAAACTATATCAAAATCCTTGATAGCATCAATAAGAAGCTCATCCCACGAAGGTAAAACTGTCCCCCATCCTGAAATAATAAGTAATGTATAGCCGTTTCTTTTGTCTGCAGGAGCCTTAGTTGTAAAAACTCTAATTGTAGTATTATCTGACATCATCACATCTAGTGGTTTAGCTTCTTTTTCAAATTGGGAAACTAAAGGCAAAACATATTCTTTCTTTTTCTTATTCATCAATAATGAGAAAAAGTAGACCTTTAAAAATCTTTCAAAAGAAAAAGAGGAAAATCTAACGATTTCCTTGATAGAATTTAGAATCAATTGCTAGAGCTGCAGCTAGTCCGTAAAGAGGTTCTAATGGTGGATATACATCTACTCTGTAAGTATCCTTTATTCTGAATACTTTCTTATCCAAAGTAAAGCCTATACTTCCGTCTCTACCTACTGCATTAAATGACCATCCTAGCATATCAGATGCCGTATAGTGATTTCCAGCTAAAATAACATCAAATTTTATACCACAGAATCTTATTAATGGGAATTCTACTTCCCCAATTAAATTAGGTCCTTGGGTAATTTTCCATCTTGTACCAAAAAGGAAGTTTGATTTTACTTTAACTACTTCTTGACCTTCGAGATTCTCAATGATGATCGTAGGAGTCCAAGTAAACAATCTTCTTTTAGCAATAAAGACCTTATTCCCTGTAGCAATATCAATAATATCATAAGTTGCTCTTAAAGCAAGTATTCTTTGTGTTATTTTAAAACCAAATGGAGCGCTTGATTGTGCCATATTTTTAATTTGGTGATATTGTATTTTAAAGTTGTGAAAAAGGAAACCAAATGTTCTATAAGAGAAAAGGCTTTTTCCATATACCCTCATTTGACATAAAGAAAGTAACTGAACCACTGGCTTCAACAAAAATGATTCTCTCAAAATCTGTTGAATACCTATTGAAAAGCCCTCTACTTTCAGTGTAAGATACAAGTTGATAGATTACAAAATCTGGTCTTCTATTCTCATCTTGAAAGATTGTTGCCAAAATGTTTTTTGCATTCTCTATAGTATAATCAGTTACATTCAAATTTTCATGTCTAGAATAACTGATATATTCTTCTGTTACATTATCCCAGTAGCTGAAATAAGTTCCTCCCTCACCATTATCAAAGACTGTTTCTATCCAATCTTCATATTGTGAAGAATTACTTGAAACACCAAGTATTGTTCCATTATAATTTAACGTCATTCTTCTGGGCATCAACTCTGGGAAATCATATACAGCTGAAATTCTACCTTCTATTGACGAAATTATAAGTGAAATGTTCACCATAGCATTTTCAGGAGCATCATAAAGAAGATAAGTGATGTTCATGTTTTCAAAGAGATCAGAATTCACACCTATATTTTCTGCTTGATGTAAAAGCCCAAGTAAAGTATCGCTTTGAGAATTGTATTCTATTTTAGTATTAAAGAAGATATCTGGAAAGACATAGATGTTAAGCAAAGACAGCGTAAACGCCAGTATCATCACTGAAGCGGTAGCAATTACTAAGGAGTCTCTTTTCATTCTGAAGTAGATAAAACAAGGGACATTATAAAACATTACGATTTATTTATTTTTGAATGCTGGGAAATAATGCCGTACAATATAATATATAAAGGGTATATGAAACTGATAGCGTGATTACAATGGTTAAGATAACTTTTGTTAAAATAGGAAATATTACTCTAACAACATTAATTGACATAATGTTAGATGAGAGAGCTAGTAGAACAGATATTGAAGCTACTGTCATAAGTTCATCAACCAAAATGAAGCCTGATGCTGTAGAAAGAATTTTTCCTTTAATTGACCAAGTTGAAACAGATCTTATGGTTATGATTTCTCCAAATGCCAATGATAAAGGACCTCAATCTGTTATTGATAGATATAAAGACAAGTATCCACTTATCGTTGTTTCAGATGGTGGAGATAAAGAAGTAAGAGCAAAATGGAAAGAAGATGGCGTTGGCTATATTATAGTTCCATTTGATCCTATGATTGGTGCTAAAAGAGATTTTCTTGATGCAACAGAAATGTGTTTATTCAACGGATACATAATTACAACTTTCAGTACTTGTGGAGTTTTTGCATATATCAATGAACTAATGGATGGAGTTATAGAACT
>JAGLOH010000304.1 GCA_023139025.1 Candidatus Heimdallarchaeota archaeon
GGGCTTTTACAATTGCATCGGCAAGATTGTCAATTGATTTCAAAGAATAATTAAACATTGAAATAGGTACGAACTTAGCCGCGGGATTCTGCTTAATTATAAATGGTAATTGAACTTCAATTGAATGTTCTCTACTATGGGACATATCATTTTTTGTGACTAAACTGCATTTGTCAATTAACTTATCAACAAATTCCTGATCAATTTTCATTATTCCTAGTGGGGATTCCCATCCTTCCACTTCTGGAACAGCAATTTCAGAACCCATACCTGTATGATTAGGTCCTAAGATTACAATAGTATCAGGTTTTTTATATTTGCTCAACTCCAGAAAGCTTGAAGCTGCGACTGATCCACTATACATATGACCAGCATGTGGAACAAGAAAGAAGGGTGGTGTTTCTTCTGTTTCAGTTATTCTCTTTGGGAGTTTTTCTGGTCCCAATGAGTTCATAAAACAGGCTTCTATTGATTTAATCAATGTATCTGGATTACTTTTATAAAATGAACCCGCATAAATTGCTCTACGTATCATCATACTTAGATAATATTTAGAAATAAAAAATCTATCCCTCTTTTAAGACAGAATTTGGTAATTTATCTGCATATCTTCCAACAGCTTAGCATAATCTCGTCCCTCGTTGGAAGAAAGCAGAATACTATTGATTTGTTTGATTCGTAAAATTCTCTTTCCTTCTTCTTTTGTTTTATTGAAGAATTCCTGAATTGCACTGAAAATGAACATTAATGTATGGGTATCATTAAATTCAGGTAAAATCTCAATGTTGTTAATAAAATCTATTTTTTCTGCTTTTTTAATGTGTAGCAGAGCAATGGGTTCCCCATTTTTGAGGATTATCTCACCATAATCAGAAGGAATAGAACGAGAGAATAGAGAGCGAAGTTTAAATCGTTTCAGAAGATAATTTCTATAAACTATTAACATAGGGTCATTTCGAGGAAGGTAAATTAACTCTACACTGTCTTCTTGAATCAAATTATCGTCCTTCTGGTAAATATACCCAGATATCAAGCTTTCAACCTCTTTTGTTGTGAATTGGACATTTTCCTCATCTTCCATAAATCTTCCAGATCTAACACCTTTCGAAGCTATTAGTTCCTTGATATTAACTTCAATCTGAGTATTAGATAGACCTGTTAGATTAGCTAATTGATCAATTGTCAATGGTAAATTTGATGATAAAATCCTGTAAATAACATCTAACCATGATTCTCTTTGAGTTTCATATTTTTTGGTTTGAATACCACTGAGAAATTTAGATACTGGCATCCAGATAATCTGATCAGAAACAGACCTTAATTGAACGATTTCATGAGAATTTTCTAATTTCTGAATAGATGAAAGGAGGACTCGATTGGACAGATTTAGTGAGGATTTTAACTGAGAATAATTAATTCTCTCTTTCTTTTTAATTAGATTGAGAATTCTTTCTTCTAATACTCCGTGATATCTAGAAGGACTAAGTTTTGCAAAGACAGGGTAATCTTTTGATACAACTGAACCGCGAGTAAATGACCCGAATTTACCTAGAGCAAGTTGCTTATCTTTCACCAGTTCAGCTATATAATGCTCTTTTCCAGAACTTGTTCTAATTAGAATAGAAGTCATTGAGAGTGGAATTCCCAATGATCCCAATCCCTTCAAAATTTCAATTTTAGTTGTGAATTGAGTTCTGCTACTAAGATATTGCTTACTCAGCAGAAGAGGAAAAATATCTTCTGTTGGAAACAGGTTCTTATCACCAACTAGTGCTTTCTTTCCTGATATTGAATAAACTAATCCTGAAGATCGAGATATATATCCTCGCTGAGAAAGAATATTGGCAAAAACTTTTGATTGATTTTCGATAACTTCTGAGTGTAATTCTGGAAAGATAAGAATTTTTCCTTTATTTTCAGTAAACTCCTGAATCTTATCTTTAATTTCCTTTTCCAGAACAGTATATTCCACTGACCGTATAAAATTGGAAACATGTAATTTGTCTCCTATAATTTTATAGTCGAAAGAGCATACGGGCTTACCATTAACATATACAATTTCACTTTTTATTTCACTTATGTTCAAAAAGTCAGCAGACGTCCAATATTCTGAAAGAGGATCGTTTCTTGGAAGTATCACAATCTGATGAGTTACTGGTGAGGTGTATGCTTCTAGATATTTTCTTAAATAATCCAATTCATCACTAGTTAGAAAAGCTTCATAACTTGAATTCTCTATGAAATTACCTCTTACGATTTTCTTGTTTTCAAATAATTCAATTATACTTGTGCTTATCCTTCCTCCAGTCATGTTAAGAATTCTTATAATCTGAGGAACTGTTATTGGTCCGAAGCTTTTGATAATAGCATAAATTAAATCTGAAATCGCAGATGTTTTGCTTTTTGAATGATCCTCCATCAATAGTTTTGTGCTGAAAATAGACCAGTTAGTTCCATCATAAAACATGAAGATTTGAAAATTATTTCTAAGCTCAGAAAGTATTTCCATCACTGCATCCTTAGTTAATTCAAAGTGTTCCATTATTTTAAAGCGAGTAGAAGAATCCTCTCCTTCAATATAGTCAAGAACAGCTTTGGCTTGTGGTTTCTTGTACTCAATATTTTCTTTAATTGAGATTTTATGAAAGGCTGATAGATTGTCTCTACCAACATATGAGAGCTTGTTTTCTTTGAAAGGAGCATGAACCAAATGCTTGTTCCTTACAAGTGAATGAAGAAGATTAGAAGAATAGGTTCTCATTCTTACAAAAAGCGATTCAGAATCTTGAAAAATAACTATGTTGTTTATTATGGATATTGCATGACTATAGTTGACACCTTTGAATTCCTTATCGAGATTTTGTTTCTCTGCAAGATACTGAGCTAGTTGTTCAAGGGATAAGGTTACTTCGCTAATTGTCATTTATTTCACCAATGTGTTCGTTGGAATCCCATTTATCTTTTCAACAACTAAGGATTTGATTTCAAGATTATCGAAAGAGGGAATGTCTTCAATAGCATTTACTACATAGTTCAATGAACTCTCAGAATGTATCCAGGGGGCAAGTA
>JAGLOH010000305.1 GCA_023139025.1 Candidatus Heimdallarchaeota archaeon
CTCGTTCGCAAGCCAGACATTGATTACACTTCTCAGAGTCTGCCTCAATCTTTACAACAGAAGCTCTTGCACCAGCTTTTAGGAAAACTGTGATGGGGCACAGGTACTTGCAAAATGCTCTGTTATCCTTTAACACATAAGCAAGGATAATACCGGATCCAAAATATAGAATGTTTCCAATAAGAAACCACCAAAATTCGTGAATTTGCCATATAGAGGATTTAAGGAGTTCTCCACTATACGATCCAGTAAAATCAATTAAACCACCAATATCATCGAGATTATAGCCAAAGCCAAACACTAGCACAAAAACAAGAATAGTGCTAAGAGCAAAAAAACCGTATCGAAGATAACCCCACTTACCTTTGCGACCAGGACTCTTGCTCCAAGGGAGTAAATCAAGAATTGCGGCTGTCCAACAACTCCAACCACACCAACCACGACCGAAGATTAAAACACCAAAGATTTTTGCAATCGAATAATGGATAACCCCTGCTGCAAATTCAAGTGCAATCAACCAAAACCAAAAACCTTCGAATTGCATATTTTCAGGTTGGATAAAACCCCATACAAGATATATTAATCCAAAACCTAACCCAAAAAACATGTAACCTCCAACAAGAACTTGACTAATTTTTCGTGCAATGTGCTTCTTACTTTTTCGAAAAACAGGCCATAAACCAAACCCTAATCCTATTGATGTTCCAATTATACTGAAATTGATTAAATAGAAGATATTGTCTAAAACAAGCCATAATGTAATTGCTACTGTGAAGAATACTGTTAATATATAGAGCAGCAAGCTGTATCTCTTGAAAAATACTCGAAAGGAGAATCTCTCTATTTCTGTTTGATCATTAATAGTATCATTATTCTTTTTTGTTTTGCTTGTTTTTTTAGCCAAGTTATCAATCCCAATTTCTATCGAATATTTATATTATTCTTTAATATAATTTCTTATATGACTTCTTAACATAAAGAATTCATTATTCTCTTCTGATGAATTTACCCTTCTTTGTTCCAACTAATTTTCTGTTTTTAACGATGAATTCTCCTCTGAGAATAGTTGATTCGATTAATCCGTTGGTTAACCAACTTTCATATGGATTATAATCTGATTGTGAGTGACCTGGTTCTATAACTTGTGTCTTTGCAGGATCAAATATAACAAAATCAGCATCTGACCCAATTTGTATTATGCCTTTCCTTGGGAAGAGATCATGAATTTTCGCAGGATTTATAGTAAATTTATCTATGATTTTTTCGCCAAAAAGATGATACATGAGAGAAAAACTGAATTCCACTCCTCCCAATCCTTTAGGCGTTTTACTTGCTTCTTCATAACGCCTTTTTTCTTCCTTAGTAAATGGACAATGATCAGTTCCAATTGTATCTATGAATGAAATGTTCTGTTTGAGTTTTTCCTGTTCTTCAGCTGAACGAAGCGATGGAGCAATAAGGAAGAGATTGCCATTTTTTTGTTTATACTTATCTTTAGTGAAATAAAAATACTGAGGACAACTTTCTATGAAAATATTCTTCCCCAAGAGCTCATTGTATTTATCTTTCAAAAGCTCAATTGATGAACCACAAGTGACATGCACAATATAGAGCTTTCCTTTAAATTCATCTACAAACCTAGCTATTCTCTCTATCTCTTCTATTTCTGAAACTGCGGGTCTAGAACTTTCATAACTCTCTACTGTATCTTCAACATTTGCATTGAGTATCTTCTCATCATTCTCAGCATGTACTAAAATCAGTGTGTTTGTCTTATTGGAATTCTTCAAAAACTCTTGAAATTTAGCATAAGAAATTTTACGATTGGATTCAGAATATGTAGTAAATAATTTAACAGAAGGAATACCACTTTCGCAAGAAATCTTGATGAGTTTGTCTACATCATCATTAAAGTTACCAACTGTTGTATGAAAAGAATAATCTATATAGGATACTTTTGCTTCATTTTGTTTCTTCTTTAGCATCACATCAAATTCATTAACATTACTGATTGGTTCAAGAAAATCTATAAATGTTGTAATGCCACCAAAAGCTGCAGCTTTGGATGCACTTTCATAATCATCACTTGATTTGAATTCACCTAATTCTAGATTAATATGTACATGAGGATCAATAAATCCAGGCAGGATTAATTTATTTGTACAACTTACTATTTTTTCACAGGGAAGTTCAGTACCTGTTGGAACAATTTCTGCGATAATCTGATCCTTGATATATACATCTTCTTGAGTGAACTCTCCATTCCGATATACTTTACCGTTGATTAATCCTAATGTAAATCTGGAATCTCCTTTCATTGTTTGACCATAAACTTCTGGATAAATAAAAGTTATCCAATTATCCCGGGATATTTTCATTTTCATATTATCCGCAGGATAGGAGAGCAATTGAAAACTCTCTCTTGTAGCAAAAAAGAAAGTTTTTAAAGAAAAATACTATTGGCAGAACAATAAGATTAGTATAAAAGAAACTAGTCTATACTATAAAGGAGAATTATTATGAGAAGTTTTGTAGGGCGTGACATTCTTTCATTAAAGGATTTTGAACGCCATGAGTTTGAGCGAATATTTGAGGTTGCAGAAAAACTGGAACCAATAGCTCGCAATAGGAAAAATGTTGATTTGCTGAAAGAGAAAACCTTGGTTACAGCTTTTTACCAACCTTCTACTAGAACTCGTTTAGCTCACGAAACAGCTATGCTTCGTTTAGGAGGTAAAGTAACAGGTTTTGCTGATGCTAAAATGACACGCGCAGGTGACTTTTACATGGAATCCATCAAGGATACCTTCAAAATGCTTGAAAATTACGGAGATGTCATCGTTACCAGACATTTCCAGAAAGGTGCTCCTCATGAAGCAGCTAAATGGGTAAGTATTCCAATCATTAATGGTGGAGACGGCTGGGGTGAACATCCCACTCAAATCCTTACTGATCTTTATACTGTTCTTAGAGAAAAAGGTCACATTGATGGATTGAAATGGGTAGCTGTAGGAGATATGAGAATGCGAACCATGCACTC
>JAGLOH010000306.1 GCA_023139025.1 Candidatus Heimdallarchaeota archaeon
GAAGAGGTTAGAGTATTTAAAGATAATACTCATTTTACACTTACAATTCCTTAAATTTAACTTCTTCGAAGGGAGACTGTATTTTGAAAGTAATGAAATGATGAAATGAACTGGTTTTTTATCGAAAAATTACTTTTTTCTAGAAATCTATACCTCTTCGTGCTTCGATACCCTTTGTGTAAGGGTGTTTAATTTCTTTAACTTCAATGATTGTATCAGCTTCTGATTTTAATCCTTCTGGAAATTTTCTTCCAGTCAAGATAATCTCGTCACTAGCATAAGGAAAAATATCCTTCAATTGATCCCAAGAAATTAATCCAAATGAGAGAGCAATTCCAGCTTCATCCAAAAGAAGTATCTCAACTTGAGCTTTCTTTAGTTCTCTTTCTAGAACACTGATACCATTGTTTATCAAAGCTATATATTCATCTTTTTGATCCTTCGATTGATAAAAACTATCTTTCCCAAACGTAAACCACCTTACATTATCCTTATCCTTAAAAAAATTACATTCTCCACAGTTTTTACCAGTTTTTAGGAATTGAGCTACCAATATCGATTTTCCTTCTCTTTGCTTTTGGAAAATATAACCTATACTTGTTGTTGTTTTTCCCTTTCCTTCTCCCACTATGAAGGTAATCTTAACCATTATCTGAAAAATAGATTTATCTCTTTTAAATATTGACTAAAAGAGTCACTGTAATCTAAATTAAAACATATTTAGATATAATGGCTTGGAAAGTTCATAGACTCAGTTTTGTATTTCTTCTTGTTCAAGATTGGTTTCGTTGTTTTTGCGTTTCTTCTCTTCTTTTTCCCTTATTTGTCTGTTCTTTTCTTCTTCTAAATGCATTAACCCTTTATCTTTCAATTTTCCAGTTCCACTACAAACTGGACAAACATCTTTTCTAGCTTCTTTTTTTGGTCCAGCATCTACATATCCCGTTCCGTAACAATAAGGGCAATTTGTCCCTATAACCTTAGCACCCGATCTTGCATAAATATATGATAATAGTAAAAATAAAACACCTAATCCAGCAGTGATGAAACCTGCTATTTCTAGTCCTCTTGCATCAATTCCGCTCTCTTCAAAAACAGCAACAGCTTTATCATACATATATAATCCAATAATAAGCAAAATACCACCAAATAGAAAGATGGAATACTGGATAACATAGATTCTTATATTCGAAACACTTCTTTTCCCTTTCATTATTGTTTGATTATTTGTTTAAACGCTGAAAAATTTTGTGCTTCTGAAGAGAATGAAAAAGGAAGAAAATTACCAGAATCTTTATCCGGTTCCTCTTATCTTCCTGCTCGTTTCAAAGTTTCATTTTTTATAGCATTTCCTAGAAGAGCTTTAACTAATTCTCCTATTCCGGCTCCAGTTAATGCTGATGTTTCAAGATATCTACAGCCTAGTTTTCTAGATATTCTTTCTGCATCCACTCTTAAAACTTCACGTTTTGCATCAGTTTTATTGCCAACAATTGTAATATCCAAATCAAGATTTTGATTTCTAAGTTCTCTAATCCAATTTGCACACTCTTTGAATGATTCTCTCCTAGATACATCAAAGATGATTGCTGCTGCATTGGTTCCTGAATAAAGGAGATTCCTAACTACTCCAAATCTTTTTTGTCCTGCCATATCGTAAAACAGTGCTACTGCTTTTCCTTTGCCAGTTTTAAATGAATAAGTGTGAAATTCAGCCCCTACAGTTGGCTTATAATGTTTTAGAAAAATATTTTCTGTTATCCTTTTGCAAATTGTTGTTTTTCCCGATCTACCGGGTCCACATATGGCTAACTTGTATATATCGTAATCTCGAAATTTAACTTCCACTTTAGAATTCATGCAGTTAGCACCAAGGTAAACCTCTTAAAAATTAATAAAAGACGATGTAATACTAAGCGGTTACTTGAAACCATATGTTGATACGAGCGCTAGAACATAATTATGTTTCATCAACCATATTTCTTGCTGAATTCTTAAATAATAAAACTGAGTAAGTAGATGTATGAGTTTTGAGTTCAAGAAAATTGCAGTAGTTGGTTCGGGAACAATGGGAAGCGGTATTGCTATGGTTATAGCACAAGCTGGAATTAACGTTAGTCTCCATGATGTAAGTGAAGAATATCTAGAAAAAGGAAAGGAACAAATAGATAAATTTCTCAAGGGAAGTATGAAGAGGGGGAAAATAACGGAGGAAGAAGCCAATCAGATAAAAAGTAAAATTTCCTTTAATGCTGATTTAGCAGCATCTACAAGAGATGTTCAATTAGTAATCGAAGCAATTGTTGAAGAATCTAAAGCAAAGAAAATATTGTTTACAGAGCTTGATGAAATATGTGAAAACGATGTCATTTTTGCAAGTAACACTTCTGCAATTAGCATAACTGATCTTGCAATGGTAACAAATAGACAAGAACTATTTGTAGGACTTCATTTCTTCAATCCACCATCGTTGATGAAATTAGTTGAAGTAATTAAAGGAAATAAAACAAATGATGAAACTGTTGGTAAAATAATGTCCCTCTGTCAAAAACTGGGTAAAACACCAGTACCTTCAAACGAAGCTCCTGGTTTCATTGTTAATAGATTGCTTTGGGTTTTCTTGAATGAATCCTATAAACTAATAGAAACAAACGTTGCGGAAAAAGAAGATATAGATACTGCAGTAAAACTTGGACTTAATCATCCAATGGGACCGTTTGAACTTTCAGATTACATAGGTTTGGATATTATGCTGGATATTGGAAGTTACATAGCAACTAAGTATGGTGAAATGTATAAACCAGCTCCACTTCTAAAGAAAATGGTTGAAAAGGGTAAATTAGGTAGAAAATCTGGTGAGGGTTTCTACAAATATTCTTCATAGAATTGATAAGAATAAAGTAAAGGAGTTAATCAGTTATCTCCTTCTAAAATACAATAGAAATGCAGATAATCCTGCAATTACAGCTGGCACTAAAGCAAAAATAACCCATGCCCATGTTGCGGAAATTGATTTACCCAAATTCCATTG
>JAGLOH010000307.1 GCA_023139025.1 Candidatus Heimdallarchaeota archaeon
TTATTGCTTTAATGCCACTATGAAGGCTTAAAGCAAAATTGAAATAGTGCTGCTGCATAAAATCACGAAGAGCTTGAGTTTCATTTTCACTGAAGGCTTCTGGTCCCCTATACAGCGGATCAATTTCATCAGGAGAAGAACCTGATCCATTCCAAAATGCACCATAGTTTCGATTTAAATCTACTCCCCCTGGTAAATCCTCTGCTATTGATAAATCACCATCTAGGTCTTCTAACAAAATTTCTGAAATATTGGTAGTATCATTCCAGAAATATATTCGTTCTAGTTCATCATCAAGAAAGCCATCTAGATTAGCATCCGTAACATTATCTCCATCATCATCAATTGGTCTAAGGTTTTTTCTTTGTTCTGGATAAAAATGCATGATTGATAGACCATCGGGATTGAGCATAGGAATAACATAAATTTCAGTTGAAGACAGAAGATTTTCATATAGACCAAAGCCTGTTTCATAGATGATTTTATCGATAAAATACAGGCAGTTCTCAACTGAAATTAGCTCACGAGCATGATGTTCACCTACAATGTAATATTCTGTTTTAGAAGTTGTAACAGTTTCATTAGTAAGCTTAACACACCAGATTTCTCTCCCATGCCAGGTTTGACCGATTGAAAATAAATCAATGAATTCTGGAAATGTTGAATTAAGGTTAACCAATTTTGAAGATATTTCTGTATAATTGTGATAAGGACCTAAGCTATCGCCCCAAAAAACAACATCATCACCGTTAATTGCTCCAGGAGCACCTTCTAGCTCCTCCCATATCCATCTATAAACAACAGAATCATCACCTTTTACTCTATGAAAAACAGACGCTGAAGAAATCATCAGTGTAAGACTTTGGGAGTTTAGAATCAAAACTATAATGAAAAACGAATAGGTTTTAACTCTCTTGTTCATCATTTTGAGATGGACTTTAGACTTTATTAATTTCTCTATTCACGAATGAGATCTGAATATCAGTCATGAGAAATGGATTAAACAACATTGTATACAAAAGCAAAGGCTTAAAAACCGCATGTGCGTTGATGTGTCATAATCGAAAACAATTGGTGAATGTATGACCGAATATGAAATAGCTATAGAAGTAGACGCCAGGGGATCTTTTTGCCCAGGCCCAATGATGGAGCTTATTAAAATGATTCGTCAAGCTGAGGTAGGCGAACATATAGCTCTTCTTAGTGCTGATAAAGGTACTCGTACTGATGTTCCTGCTTGGATTAAGAAGGCAAAACATGAATTAGTTGAAATTATCAATTTAGATGATCACGACAAATACATCGTTAAGAAACTACACTAGAGGAATAATCAATGAAAAATATCGTAGTTGTTGGTGGAGGTTTTGCTGGAATTTCTGTTGCTAATAAATTAGTAAGGAAGTTGCGCAGAAAAGATGCCCAAGTAATTTTAATTGAGCCTAAAGAAATCAATATTTATGAACCTCAATTCGTTTTTTGGGGATTTAAAAACACTCCACAAAAAAAATTCATTAAACCTGTGAATAAGGTTTTAAGTGGCAAAGTAAATTGGTTACGTACAACAGCACTAAAAATTGATTCAGAAAAGAGAACTATCGCTTTAGCTAACCAAGATACTCTTCATTATGATTATGTTGTTTTAGCTACTGGAGCTAAAATGGATTTAGAGACCGTTAATGCCTATGATCAAGACAATATACATCATTTCTACTTGTTAGATGCTACAAAAAAGCTCCAAGAAGCTCTAAAAAACTTCAAAGGAGGTACAATTGTAATATCTCCTACTACAGTACCATATAAGTGCCCTCCTGCCCCCGCTGAATTTACCTTCGTACTAGATAAATTTCTTAGACAAAAGAATCTACGAGATAAAACAACGATAAAATATTTGTATCCACTTATGCGTCCATATCCTGAACCCCGAGTATCTAAAAAGATTCAAAAGTACTTTGATGAACGAGGAATTGAATTTGGTGAATTTTTTAATTATGAGACTGTTGATAAAAACAATCAAAAAATTATTTCTCTTGAAGGAGAAGAGATTGATTACGATCTTTTAGTACTAATTCCACCGCATAAAGGTAACAAAGTAATTATTGAATCTGGTTTAGGAGATAGAGAAGGTTTTGTTCCTGCAGATAGATTTACACTCAAAGTAAAAAATCAAGATAATATGTATGCTATTGGTGATTGCACAGATATACCAATCTCCAAATCAGGAGCAGCTGCTCATTTTGCATCATCTGCATTAATAAAAAATCTTTTGCTTGAAATAGACGGTAAGGAACCAACCAAGAGATATAGTGGCTTTACTGTTTGTTTTGTCGTAACCTCTTTCCGTCGATCATTATTGTTAGTATTCAACTATAAACATCCACCAATAAAAATTGGTTTACACAATCTATTACTATATGGATTATTCAAAAGATCATTCAAAATTGTATATTTTAAAGCTTTAATTAAAGGCTATTTGTAAGGTGAAAAAAATGTCTGAAATAAAAATCGCAAAAACACTAGATGCAAAGAATCTTAGTTGTCCTCTGCCTATATTGAAAACAAAGAAAGCAATAGCAGAAATTGAAATTGGAGAGTTTTTAGAGGTTCTTTCAACAGATCCTGGATCAGTTGCAGACTTCAAAGCTTGGACAAATTCTACTGGACACGAATTAGCAGATCAATCTATCGATAACGAGATTTATCGCTATATAATTAAAAGAACAAAATAAAGAGGAATAAAAATATGTCTGAAAAAAAGAAAAGATTGGCCATTATAGCTTCAAAAGCTGATATTCCTGGAGCTTATCCTCCACTTATATTAGCTACAACTGCAGCTGCAATGGATTATGAAGTAGGAATCTTCTTTACTTTCTTTGGTTTAAATATGTTAAAGAAGAATAAATTGAATAAATTGAAAGTAACTCCAGCTGGAGAAACAGCAATGCCAATGCCGATACCACAAATAGTTGGTATGTTACCAGGTATGACTGCCATGGCTACAATGATGATGAGAAGCTGGATGAAAGGTGCAAA
>JAGLOH010000308.1 GCA_023139025.1 Candidatus Heimdallarchaeota archaeon
GCTGGGGTTTCACCTTTTAGAATTTGGTTAATTGTAGGAACCTTACCCTCTTCTACACTAAACATTGAATCTGGACGATTAATTCCTGCTGTATGTGTTAAAAGTTGTCGAAGAGTAACTTCACTTTTTTTAGTAAAATCATTTTCTGGAATTTTCCAAGTTTTGAATTTATCATTTACCTTTTCATCCAAGTCCAGTAGATTTTTCTCAACTGCATTCAATACAACAGCAGCTGTAAAAGTTTTTGAAGTCGATCCTCCTTCAAACAGAGTATCTAAGGTAACTTCCTCTTTAGTACGTATATCTTTTACTCCAAAACATTGTGCCCATTCCACTTCAAAATTGTTGATAACAGCCATACTAATTCCCGGAACTTTAAACATCTCCATCCGTTCTTCAATTTTCCCTGTTGTGTCCCATTGCGGATTAGGCATACCTGTTTCCATATTTAATTGAGGAATCCCATTAATGATTCTATCGATTCGTTCTCTAATTACTTCCTTTTCTTTACTAAAAATGTCTATTTTTTTTCCAAGGTTCATTTATATTCATGTTATGTGTGGCAAATATAATATTTAAATCTTGCCATTACTTGCATTCACTTATTGAGCGAAAAAGTGTTAAACAAGTTTCAAAAAAACTCTTATATCTTTTGACATCTATCCTCTTGATTACAAATGCTCATGGACTTTTTATCTGATCACTCTTCTAAAGAAAAAGTTGCTATGATAACTGTTGAACCTGAGAAGGTTTACTTCGAAGAGGGTAGAGATTCTCTTGATTTGAATTTTGATTTTGTCATTAAAGGTTTAACTGAAAAAAACCTTCTTATCCAATTCATCAAGGTAGCTATTTATGATGAATCAAAAACCCTGATAACTTTCAAACATTTAAATCATAATGGTATTGGGACACCTAGTATTTACACCATAGGAAAATATGATCTAAAAGGTGATGAAGTAATTGATGTATTCAATCCCTTTTTCAGTTTTCCAAAGAATATGCAAATCAGCTACTTGAGATATATGTTTACTTTTCTTGATCAAGATACAGGGAAAGAGTACTATTATGGTAATATAATTATCAAACCAGAATTCTATAAACAACAAGTGAAACTTTCACTTCCTTTGAAAGGTAAACTAGTGATTCTTGATGGACATGATTTCTATTCTCATCATAGACGATTTGCTATGAGTATTGTACGAGAAGTTACCGAAGGAAAATTTTCTTCAAATTTTGCCAGATACAGCATAGATCTCTCCATCATTGGTGATAATGGTAAACTTAGAGAGATGAAGAAAAGTGACAAAGAGAAAAACTATGATTTTCATTTTGTAGATGCAAAAAAATTCTATACAGATGAAGCCCCACTTTATTCCCCCTCTGAAGGAGAGATAGTTGAAGTTGTAGATGATCTAGATGACCTATATACTACACAATTTGAGATGGGTAAGGCAATTGAAGAAAATAGAATAAAAGAAATCGCTGGTAATTATATAATTATAAAACACACTAAGAATGAATATAGTCATCTTTATCATTTGTTGAAAGGTAGTTGTAGAGTGAAAGTTGGAGAAAAAGTGTCAACCGGTCAGGAGATAGCAAAAATAGGTTTCTCTGGTTCTGCAACACTTTATTCACATTTACATTACCAGTTAATGGCTGGAAAAGATTTCTTGAAGGATAACCCATTACCATTCAAATTTTCGAATGTGAAACTTGCTCTGGGACAACAGGAAATCATGTACAATGAGCTTGTATTAGATACAGGGGATATTATTTTGCATTACTAAAAATTTAAGAAAAAAAGTTTCTTTTATCTATTCTTAGCCCCTTATATTACTAAATAAAGCTAGAATCACACTTTCTTCATATCAGTATCAAAACAGTTTCACCATTGATTTGAGCTATTTCTTATATATCTCAAACCTCAGTTTGGCGTTATCTAAAAGCCATAAGAGTAAAGATAGCTGAAGCTATAAGTAGACACAACCAGATAGAAATTTGGATTGTTGATTAAGCTTCATTAGAAGATTAAAACATAGAGTCTCTGTAATTCTATTTATTCAGATTTAATTATGCATTATTGCACAAAATGTTTTTAAATTTCTTGATTGTAACTATTCTCTGATATTGTTCCTAATTCTCGAGGTGAGAGCTATTAAAAATCTAGAAAGAAAATTAAGAGTAGGTATTCCTAGATCTTTGCTATTTTACAAGTTTTCAGATTTGTGGATAACTTTCTTCGAACAATTAGGAGCAGAGGTTATCGTTTCTCCAGAAACAACTAAGAAAATTAAAGATGTTGCAGTTAGGCTTGCACCAGATGAGGATTGCTACTCAACCAAACTATATTTTGGACATGCTATGGCCTTAAAAGATAAAGTTGATTACTTATTTGTACCTAGATTCGGTGGTAGTAAAAAGAAATATGTTGGATGTCCAAAGTTCATTGGTTTAGCAGAAGTATTGAGATCAATGGTTCCTGATTTACCTGAGATACTTATGCCTCATTATAATCGTGGTATGGATAAACATACTAGAATTGGTCTTTTGGTTAGAGCTTTTAGATTAGGAAAGATTTTTACAAAGAATCCTTTTGTAAGAATAAGAGCTATTAGTAAGGCTTTCAAGGCTCAAAAGTTTCATAACAAAACAAAGATTATAGATGAGAAAACACTTCGAAAATGGGAAAACTCTGAAGTCATTTTAAATGATTTTCCAATTTATAGTGAACATGAAGAAATATTGAAAATAGCATTAGTAGGGCACTCTTATGTTCTGAATGATCCCTTTTCATCTCTAAGTATTCGATCATTACTTCAAGATTATGGAGTAGATATTATCACTTCTGAACAGATGCCTAGAAATTTGATTGAGAAACAAATGGCTAAACTTGAGTATGATATTTACTTTGATTTTGAAAGGGAAATACTAGGTACTATTATGCATTTCATCGAAAGTAAAAATGTAGATGGTATAATTCATTTATTGATTTTTAGCTGTGGTCC
>JAGLOH010000309.1 GCA_023139025.1 Candidatus Heimdallarchaeota archaeon
ATTCTCTCATTGTCTCCAGAACAATTTTGTGGACACCTTGTAGAGTTCCTTTGCAATTTAAAATCATATGAATGGTCCCATTATCTTTCAGAATTCTATTCAAATGGAATATTACTTTTCTATGGTTAAAATAAGGTAAAGCATATCCGCAAAAAATTGCATCATATTTATTTGATTCCTCTTTCTTTAAAAAATCCAACCCATCTTGAATAATAAAATTGCACCTAGTATCACTAATTCTTTCCTGAGCTTTGTTAATCATCTTTTCCGAAATATCAACAGAAAAAACACTAATGTTTGTTTCAGTTAATGAATTCAGAAGTTGCTCAGTGATATATCCTGTACCACAAGCAAAATCTAAGAGAGTAAGCTTATCTCTTTTCTTGAAAAGATCTAATTTTAGAATCTCATCAGTATATTTCTGCATCTTGTTTAACCAAATGTGATAGGTTGGAGCTATTAAATCATACTCCGCTTGATAATCCTTATGATTTATATTGCGACCTAGAAGTATCAAATATAGCGATTTGAAAGCAAAGTAAATAGTTCTCAAGATTTTCATAAATTCACCAGAGCTGAACAAATGAAAGCAATTCTTTAACTAAATCGAATTGTATATAAAATTTTTCCCTATCTTATATGAATATCCTTCTTAGGAAAAACTAAAGTATTCAAAAGAGAAACTAGCTTTTATGAAAACGTCTTCTCGGAAATTCAGTTGGATGATTTTCTTCTTCTTAATAACAGTAATCTCTTCAGCGTTTACTGCTTGGAATGCTTTAGCTAATGATAATTGTCCAATCATATATATGATTAGTTTACCCTTTTTAGTTATATTTGGCATACTCTTTCTTAGTTATTTAGTATCATGGATTGAGGTCTTGAGACAAGAAAGAGAAAGTGATGGCAAAACAACTGATGAGATTTGAATTTTGTGTATATCTAAATTTAGGTAGGTTTAATAATCCATTTTGCTGATTCAATTCCATACTTACTTATAATTGAGTTTATTTTTCCTACATGATGCTGTGAGTGACGGATATTGTAAATTAGACGGTGACCTAATGTTGCACCAGTCTAAAAATAACTATTTTTTCCTTCTAAATCTTCTTTAGTAAGGTTTTCCAAGAGATTCAAGCATTTCTCTTTAACCTCTTTTAGATAACTCAGTAAATCTGCTTTTGCAAGAATAGTTTCTGGTACTTCTCCCAGATTCTCTTTACAATCAAATCGTTCAAGTTTAAACGTAGTTTTTCAAATTGTTCACATTAAGCGCTAGAAATAAAAGCATTTTCCAATTTATTCAAAAAAGGCAAAATTCATATGATACAAGTTAATAGTTAATTCATGAAGGCTATAATCAATGTAAAAATCTATGATTATGAGACCTATATAGAAAACGGTTTTTGTATTTATGGTAAAGAAATCAACGCAGTTGGAAATATGAAGAATTTTCCTGATTTTGATGGTGAAATTATTGACGGTAAGAACAAAATCCTTCTTCCAGGACTTATCAATTCTCACACCCATATCTATTCTACTCTTGTTCGAGGAGCTTCCATTCCTTTTAATCCCAAGAGTTTCAGAGACATTTTGGAACAGCTCTGGTGGAAGTTCGATAGCAAGCTAGATAATACCTCTACTTTCCATAGTGCAATGGTTTATGGTCTGGAATCATTAAAAAATGGTGTAACTTCATTAATAGATCATCATGCAAGTGGAATAGACATTATAGGCAGTCTTGAGGCACTAAAGAAAGCTATTGTTGATAAGCTTGGTATGCGATGTATTTTCTGTTTTGAAACCAGTGATCGTTTTGATATTAGTGAATGTATTGAAGAAAACCTAGCTGGTTTGAAATATGATTCTTTTGACGCTAAAGGAATGTTCGGCTTGCACGCTTCTATGAGTCTTTCAGAAGAAACTCTCGATAAGGTATCAAGGGTTCTAAAAGGTGCTCCTATTCATGTTCATGTTGCTGAAAGTATAGAGGATGAAGAAGATTCAATTGACAAATATAGAATGAGAGTTGTTAATCGTTATTTAAACTACGGTCTTTTGAATAAAGATTCTATTCTCGCTCATTGTGTTCACATTGATGAAGATGAAGCTAAATACATAAGCCAGAATAAAGCTGTTATTGCTCTCAATCCAACTTCTAATATGAACAATGCTGTTGGTGCTTTCAACATTGATATGTTCCGAAATAACGATATTCAGATAATCATTGGTAATGATGGTCTTGGTACAAACATTGCAAAAGAATGGACTTATTTCTTTTTTGCTGGTAAAGCTGGGATCAACGATGCAGCTGGTATTGGCTTTGATGAGTTACTAAAATACATTAATGGTTCATATGATTACTTTGGTCGTCAAATGGGAATAAAAATCGGTAAGATTAAGGAGGGTTATGTTGCTGATTTTGTTCTCGTTCCTTATCTCAATCCAACTGATATGGATAAAAACAATGCTTTTGGTCATGTCTTCTTTGGGTTATTTGATAACTTCAAACCATCATGTGTGATAGTTAAAGGAAAAACACTCATTGAAAATTACAAGAGTATTTTTGATGAGGAAAAATTATATAAGGACGCTCATAAGGCATCTAAAGCCTTATGGAAAAGGTTAGGTGATGCTTAAATGGATCTATCAGTAAAACTTCTAGGATTACATTTCGAAAATCCTCTAGGACCCGCAGCAGGACCAATTGTTGAAGGTCTAGAAAACATGCAATTTTTCAATAATAACCTGTGTGGTTATAATGTTGCAAAGACAATTTCAGTAGAAGGAGCAATAGTTCCGAAACCTTGTATTGCAGGAACAACTACAACTATTTACAATTGTGAACTATGGTCTGAACTGCACTCAGATGAATGGATAAATGAAATTCTTCCTACAATACACAAAGAGAAGAAAAAACCAATAGTCATAAGTGCTGGTTATCAAGAAGAGGATTTTAGATATCTCATACCTAAACTTGATCCTTTTGCAGATATGTTTGAAATCT